>JBGTUV010000132.1:0-4016 GCA_041938985.1 Candidatus Nitromaritima sp.
TCGATAAGCTCTGATCTTGCAAATGACGTCGAGAACATTGCTGATGGCATATTTAGTCCCTTAGAAGGATTCTTGCCCCAAGAAGATTTTGAAAATGTTATAACAAAGGGAAGGCTGTCGAATGACATTCCGTGGACAATTCCAATTATACTTGACGTTGACGAGTCAACCGCATCTAAAATAAAAGAAGCTGGTACTGTCTTATTGCAAAATAATGATGGGCTAGGTATTGCAATATTAAATGCAGAAGAAACTTACACTTTTGATAAAGAGAAAATCGCGAAAGGGGTTTATGGCACTACTGATCACTCGCATCCTGGCGTGGCTAGGACTATGGGAATGAACGATTTTCTTGTCAGTGGAAAGATTGACTATGTCAAACGACCTGAAAAGACAGAGATTAGAAAATACAGAATGACGCCCAAAGAGACAAGAGATGCATTTTCAAATGCAGGATGGAAAAAAATTGTTGCGTTTCAAACGAGAAACCCACCGCATGTTGCGCATGAAGTTCTTCAAAAGACAGCGATAACCACACGTGATGGAGTTTTTGTAAATCCACTTATTGGAAAGAAAAAGTCTGGCGATTTCAAGGACGATGTAATAATAAAATCCTATGAGGTTATGATTCAAAAATACTATCCTGAAAATAGATGTAAGCTAGCAACACTTCATACAGAAATGAGATATGGTGGACCAAAGGAAGCGATACATCATGCGATAATGAGACAAAACTATGGCTGTACACATATTATCATCGGGCGTGATCATGCTGGAGTTGGCAATTTTTACGATCCCTTCGCAGCTCAAAAGATATTTGATGACTATACTGACCTTGGTATTGAACCAATTTTCTTTCCAGCGTTCTTTTACTGTAGAAAATGTCTTACCTTTACCAATCCGAAAGTATGTCCACACGATGCTGAATCAAGGGAACAGATCAGTGGTACAAAAATGCGTTCTTTAATTCAAGAAGGAAAATCACCATCAGAGTTTATCTTGCGACCTGAAGTTGCAAAGCTCATTATTGAGTATGATAAGCCCTTTGTCGATTAGACTTTTATCCTTGCCAAAAAATCTGCTGAAATATGAAGTACATTCTTCTTGTTTTTTTAACTTTAACTGTAACCCCCGCGTTTGCACAAGATCCCAAGATTGGTGACTATCTAGATTCGTCTAATCCCTCCTTAATAATCCAGGAAACAGAAATTCCTTATTATGAGTTTAACAAGGTATCACGTGATCTAGTAATAGTTGAATTTGGAATCACGCATGAGGGTAGCTGGCAAGCAGAGTTTCAAAACAATTTGTTGTATGGAAATCCTAATGGTAATGCAGTGATACGCATTTATGATGCACAAACTACCGACAAATTTTTTGAGATTGGGATGGGCAGTCATCCTAACAATAAATACTGGATAGCTGCGCAAGTTCCAGAAACAGGATATGTTCTTCTTTATACAGCTTACGAAAACGGATGGGTTCAAGGCAAACCAACAAAGATTACTTATTCAGAACAAAATGGGTTAACCGTTGACAACGGTCTAAGAACTGTCATGTCAAATCTTGACATTTCACCTTTCACAGTAAAGTCTTATTCCGTCCACGGAATGGAGGGATCTACTGACCCGCCTGCAACAACCTCAGGAACCTATACGGTAAAAATCATATCAGCTGATTATGGCGAAAACCCACTTTCCATGTTTCCATTTATTATAACTGGGGTCATTGGTCTTGGGGTCGTTATACTGATTATTTCTAAGAAGCGTTCTTAGTTTTAAAATATTCACATACGTTTCTAATCATACATACATCACACATCGGGGAAATTGGCTTGCAGATGTTTTGACCATACATAACAAAAGTATTGTTTATATCAAGCCAAAATTTTTTAGGGATTTTTTTCCTTAGTTCCATTTCTGTTTCCTCTGGCGTTTTTGTATCTACAAGACCCAACCTGTTAGAGATTCGGTGAACATGAGTATCAACGGGAATTGCTGGCTGTTCAAATGCATAAACCAGAACACAGTTTGCAGTCTTTCTGCCAACACCGGGAATCTCTACCAATTTATCAATGTCTGCAGGAACTCTACCATGATATTTGGATACTATCAGGTTTGCAACGCCGATTATTCGTTTTGATTTTACATGGTAAAACCCAACAGGCTTGATAAGCTTCTCAACATCTTTTACCTTAGCTTTTGCCAGTTTCTGCGGAGTGCCATATACCTTGAATAGTTCTCTTGCTGCCTTGGTAGTATTCTCATCCCTTGTTCTCGCAGAAAGCACTGTTCCGATTAGAATTTTAAAAGGACTAGTTGTCTCAGCCTTTTGTAATCCCTCCAAGGCTGTATATCTGGGTGGCTTGACAGCCATCATTGTTTTTTTCATGCCATCAAGAATTTTCTTCATATAGTATTCCCATAGTGATTTCTATTATAATCTAAGCTTGGCAAATTAGATTGTGGATTTTTTCTTATAAGTTTAATTTTAGGCAAAATAAAGTTAGATTCTTGAGATCTCTGATTGACGACATAGAGGAGCTTCTGGCACTTGGAAAGGGAGACAGGTACAGACTAATGGACATGAGAGTGAGACTTGAGAACAATAAGAAACTGTTCATATCGGATAGGGAATTCCTCAGAAATTTGGTCAAAAATCATCTGGGAAGAGCAATGCTAAGTCCAGAGCCAAGCTCACGTCCAACGAGACCTCTGGATATACCAGAGGCTGGAGTAGATGTTTGTCCAAACTGTGGTTCTAATATTGCTGCCGATGATATGTTTTGCTTGAGTTGCGGGACAAAACGCACAGAATCAGGTTCAGCTCCATCAGCGCCTAAACCAGCGCAAAAATTAGAAGATTATGAGAAAGAATACTTGGACAGGGTAGAAAAACATTCGAAAGCCGAAGGCTTTTCTATTGATTTGGACGGTGAAGTGGGTGAAAAAACAAACAGAGAAAGTGCACAAAGAAAACCAAAGGCTAAACCTGTAACCAAACCAGAGATTAAACCAGAGATTAAACCAGAGATTAAACCAGAGATTAAACCAGAGATTAAACCAGAGATTAAACCAGAGATTAAACCAGAGATTAAACCAGATGTTTGTACAAACTGTGGTTTCAAGATGGCTGCAGATGAAATATTTTGCATTAACTGTGGAGCAAAACGAGAAGCAGATTCAACTTTGTCTGCACCAAAACCAATCCCCCAGCCAAAGCCCAAACCAGAGACCAAGCCAAAGCCAAAACCAAAGCCAAAACCAAAGTCAAAGCAAAGGCAAAGCCACAAGCAAAGCCAAAGCCGAAGCCCGCACCGAAACCGACCAATGCCTTTCTTGGGGTCGGTCATGTCGACAATGAGAAGGGGGCCCTGGTAACCACGGTCCATCCAGACAGCCCGGCCGCGGCCGCGGGCTTGAAGGAAGGCGACGTGATCGTCGCGGTCAACGGCAAGAAGGTGGAATCCGAAAGCCTCGGCGGGGCGGTGAGCGCCCATGTGCCGGGCTCCAAGATCACGCTCGACTATCTGCGTGGTGGTGAAAAGGGCAAGGCGGAGGTCGCGCTGATCGATCGTGAAGCCTTCTTCGCGGCCCGCTCCAGCAAGGATCCGGAGAAGAAGGAACCCGGCCATATCGTGCTGGGTGTGACAGTCGAGGAGGACTCCGATGGTGTCTTCGCCTTTAAGGTGGAGAACGGGTTCACCGGCAAGGCCGCGGGCATGCAGAAGGGTGACCGGATAACGAACGTCAACGGCAAGGCCGTCAAGAGCCTCGATGAGCTCGAGGCTCTGCTCAAGAAGGTGAAGTCCGGCGCGGAGGTCTCGATGCGCCTGGTGCGTGGAGACGAGACCATCGACGTGGTGGTGATCGACTCGGTGGCCGCGTTGGTATCAAAAGTCGAACTGGCCGGGCAAATGGGGGATGCCACCGTGGGGGTTCAAGCGCGCATGATGAGCCAGGCAATGCGTCGACTTACTGCTGCCATCAGCAAAACACAGACAATTTGTATTTTCA
>JBGTUV010000133.1:0-3999 GCA_041938985.1 Candidatus Nitromaritima sp.
CTGGATGTATTGAAGGGTTCCGGTCGAGGAGGTTGGACAACTTCCGCAGGCACCTTGATAAAGAATTTCTACTATATTTCCGTTAATTCCTTTTACCTCAACCCCACCCCCATCCTGGGCAAGATTCTTTCGAATTGAGCGGTCAAGAACCATTTCTACGGCGTCAAGCTTCTCACCATTCGACAAAGACAAGAACTTTTCCACATCAATATTTAGTTTGGCACCTTTGTCACTTTTATATAAGGTCACATTTGAGTCAATCGTTTTCCAAACTTGTTCCTTAAGAGGGTTCCAGCTAACATCATCTACTTTAGTTACTGTTATGAAGTTATCCATAATAAAAACTGTCTTCACTTCGGGTTTATCGAATAAAAGTTTGCCCAGTTGATCTTCCCCGCAATCTTTTTTCGATTCGTATGAAAGATTGCCATGTTCCACGATTTGCGAATTAAGCACAAATTGTAATGCGCTCGGATTAGGGGTTTCCCTAGTGCGAACAACCTTTATCTCCGATTTTCCTTTAGTAACAGGAGTTGCCTTGGGTCGAGTCTTTTTCTCCGAATTACTCCCTGCTTTTTTTTTCTTTTGAAGTGCTAAAACGTCGCTGAGTTTCACTGGTGGTTTTTTTTCAAAAGTATGCCGAGTCAACCTAAAATCGGCAAAAATTAATAGTACTGATTAATTTTAGTATAACTCATATTAAGATCCAAACTGGATCAAAGTACTTAAATTAAGACAAAAAAGATTATACTTTCTTGAAAATCAAGCATACGTACTTCCTAAATTATCCGAGTGTTTTCTTTATGTCGCCAGTTCAGTGTTTTTACTCTAGATAGTAATAATTCTCCATAAAAACTCTATACAATAAGGGAATTTAAAGCCTCGCTGGTGCTGTCATAAGTTTTTCTTTCCGACCTCTAAGCGTTGCCATACCTTCATACCCCACAAACAAGGCTAGAATAATCAGAAAAACTGCCGCGGTCCCTAAAAAAATATTAGGTTCAGGTTGGCTATAAAATCTGTAGGACTGCCAAACCAGAGCGCCAATTGTTGTGACTATCATAAAAATAGCTGGGTAAAGTGCAAACTTTGTGGGTTTACCCATTACCATAAGCCATGTGGCAATAACAAATAATGCTACCGCAGCAATAAGCTGATTAGTTGCTCCAAAAATAGGCCAGATTTTCTGCCAACCATCAGTTGAACCTATCAAGTATGAAAAAAATACTACTAGAACTGTACAAATATATTTATTCTTAAATAAAACTATTCTCTGCCCGACAGATTCCTGCACAATAAAACGCGTGATGCGTACTGCAGAATCAAGAGTCGTTAAAACAAAAGTATTCAGAGCTAAAACTGCTATCATAGAAGCAAATGTAAAGCTTAAAAATGGTAACATTTGATGAACCAAGTTGCCGAACCCGTGCCCGTAGGCAAGAATCCATCCACCCGACTGTAAGGTTTCTCGAAACCCAAGCGTGTTCATGTCTATCCCCCCGCTGGCCGGGGCAACCCAGTATAATCCACCACTCACAAGCAAAACGGTCACCACAGCTACGACCCCTTCGGTGAGCATTCCCCCATAAGCAATAGATTTGCCCTGTGACTCAACTGCAAGTTGTTTGGAAGTTGTTCCTCCCGCTACTAAGGAGTGAAAACCGGAAACTGCTCCGCAGGCAACCAACACAAATAACATGGGCCATACTGGCCCCTGTTCTTCAGAAAAACCTCCTCGATATGCTGGGGTATGAAGTTCAGGATGAATCCATAAAAGTGCAAGCACAGCCAAGGCCATCGAACCAAACAGAATATAGGTCGATAAATAATCACGCGGCTGGAGAAGAATATTCACAGGAAGAACGGATGCTACCGCCGCATATATCATAAGGATCACAAACCAGAATATTAATGGCGAAAGACCGATAACCCCGTTTTCAGGAAGCTCAACCGGAAATTGAAAACCAAAATAAATACTTAAAATCACCCCCGCAACCGCGATAATAGATGAAACAGCAAGGTCGGTGTTTCTATAGTAAATAAACCAACCTAGGGCAATTGATATCGGAATAATAGCGAACGTTGGTACTACCATCTGAGGCTGAGCAATGAGAGTTTTAGCCGCGACAACACCAAAGACAGCAATCACTAGAAGCATTGCCAACACAAGGAAAATGGAAAAAACAGACTTTGCTCGAATACCCATCGTTTTTTCAGCTATATCTGCAATAGAACTGCCTCGGTTCCGAACCGAAACCATCAACGCCAAATAGTCATGGACAGCTCCAATAAAAACATTCCCAATAAGAATCCAGACCAACGTCACTAACCATCCAAAATGATGCATTGCGACAATGGGACCAATCACTGGACCGGCACCTGCAATAGAAGCAAAGTTATGACCAAACAACACCAATGGCTTAGATTCGACAAAGTCAACACCGTCCCCCTGTAGCACCGCAGGTGTAGAGAGAGAATTGTCGGGCTGAATTACTTCACGGTCAAGGCGCCCAGCATAATACCGATATCCAACAAAGAAAAAAAACAACCCCGAAAATATAAGTATAGATACAGTCAACATTTGTTATTGAGATTAAAATTTGTGCGCGTGTTAAGAGAATTATTATGACATCTTATTCTTTTATAGTATCAAAATAATCCCCAGAAGCTTCAGATTTCCGGAAAACCTTTCCCAAATAAAACAACATGACGACTTTATTTCGCAAAACGTTACGGCACAAACACGTCATTATTCATAATCGTTAAATAAATTGAGAGTCTGTTAGATTTGTTGCGAGGTAGGGATAAACTTTTGAAGGAGGCAAATAGGAGAAACTAAAATAATGTCCCTTGGCGAATGGTTTGGTTTCGTTCTGGCCCAGTTGAAATCATCAAGAATCCAATTCCCAGAATATTTTGCAATCCATCGATATACTGTTTTGCATTATCAGGCAGTTGGTCAAACTTTTCGGCTTTGACAGTACTTTGATTCCATCCTTCAAACTGTGTGTAGACCGGTTCACCATTTTCTAGAATGTCCAGATCTGGGGGCATTTCTTCGTATACCTTCCCTTTGTACTTATATCCGGTACACACTCTTAAAGTGTTAAATCGATCCAGAACGTCCAGCTTTGTAATAGCCATAGCATCAATACCATTCAAACGAATAGCATAACGAGCAACAACTGCGTCAAACCAACCACAGCGTCTCGGGCGTCCCGTCGTAGAACCAAACTCACGTCCTTCATCACGCAATCTCTCTCCATCTTCATCATTAAGTTCTGTTGGGAAGGGTCCTTCCCCAACACGAGTCGTATAAGCCTTGATAACCCCCACCACTCTATCAATTTGAGTGGGCGGAATACCTAAACCAGTCGAAGCACCTCCAGAAGTCGAGTTTGATGAAGTTACAAAAGGGTAGGTCCCGTGATCTACATCCAGCATGGTTCCTTGAGCTCCTTCACAAAGAACTTTTTTCTTTTGCTCGATCTCGTCACGCAAAAGAACATGTGTGTCTCCGATATATTTAAGAATTGTTTCTTGGTAATCCATCAATTCGTCAAACATAGACTCACACGACGGAAGCTCTTTGCCATACAAATCTTTAAAAATAGTATTTTTTTCTTGATAGTTGGACTCCAATTTTTTCTTTAGATACTTTTCATCCCTGTAGTCACAGGTACGTATACCCGCCCGAGCAATTTTATCTGCATATGAGGGCCCTATTCCTCGTCCAGTCGTACCAATTTTTTCAAAATGGTTTGAATTTTCACGACCTTTATCAAAGGTGCCGTGGTATGGAAGGATTATATTGGCGCGATCACTAATGACCAATCGATCATCTAGGTCAATATTTGCTTTTTTTAATAAATCCATCTCATGAATCAAAGCCGCTGGATCGATCACCACACCGTTACCTATAACACAGAGCTTTCCAGAATGAAAAATTCCTGAAGGAATAAGATGCAAGATGTGCTGATTACCATCAAACACGATTGT
>JBGTUV010000134.1:0-3980 GCA_041938985.1 Candidatus Nitromaritima sp.
CGGGTAAATAACGCCGCGGTTATCATTAAAGGGCTTCGGGCTGTGAGCGATTTTGAGTACGAACTTCAAATGGGGCTAATGAACCGGAACCTAGACCAGTCTATCGAAACTTTGTTCATGATTCCAAGTCAGGAATATTCCTTTTTAAGTTCCAATTTCGTTAAGGAAATTGCAAAACATGGCGGCGACATTCATAAACTGGTTCCAAAAATCGTAGCTGAAAAACTATCAAAAATAGACATATGAAATTTTCCGAGAGGATTCAAAGAATTCAGCCTTCTATGACCTTGGCAGTTGATGCAAAATCAAAAGAACTGCGTGCTAACGGTGAAGATATCATTGGCTTTGGGGCAGGGGAACCAGACTTTGATACTCCCGATAAAATTAAACAAGCCGGAATCGCGGCCATTGAAACAAACATGACGCACTACACTCCGGTCGGAGGCATTGATGCTCTCAAACAAGCTATCGTAGACAAGTTTGAACGCGACAATAATCTTATTTATGAAAAAAATCAGATCCTGGTTTCATGTGGGGCTAAACACTCGCTTTTCAATGTAGCCCAAGTGCTTTGGGAAGAGGGGGACGAGATAATCGTACCTGCTCCCTATTGGGTTTCCTACCCTGACATTATCCGGTATGCGGGCGCCAAACCAGTAATGATTGATACTCTTAGCGCGAATGAATTCAAGATCACACCCGATCAAATAAGCTCTGCGATGACGGCAAATACTCGGGCTATCATCATTAACAGCCCGTCCAACCCGACTGGTTCAGCCTATAGTAAAAAAGAATTGGAAGGGATAGCAGAGTGTGCTCTAAGTAACAAACTATTGATCGTTTCGGATGAAATTTATGAAAAAGTTGTTTTTGACGGATTTGAGCAGCACAGCATTTGCTCTATCGGGAAGGAAGTGCAAAATAATTCCATCCTGATTAACGGAGTTTCTAAAAGTTACGCGATGACTGGTTGGCGTATAGGTTACCTTGCCGCCAATGAAGAAATTGTCAAACAAACCGGAAAACTTCAAGGTCAATCTACTTCTAATCCAACCTCCATTTCACAAATGGCAAGCATTACAGCGCTTAATGATACAGAGTCAGATGTAAGCCGAATGGTCGATGAATTTCAGAAAAGAAGAGACACTCTTTTGAATTGTTTGCTAAAAATTCCTTCCGTAGAGTGTTACAAACCCATAGGTTCTTTTTACACGTTCCCCGATTTTTCAGCTTTTTATGGCAAATCATTCAAAGGTAAAAAAGTAGAAGGCTCTATCCAACTGGCAAGTTTTCTACTGGAAGAAGGGAAAGTAGCGCTAGTTCCCGGTCTCGCATTCGGTGCCGATAGAAACCTAAGGCTTGCTTTTGCTGCTTCTATGGATACCATTAAACAAGGTGTTGACCGGATTACCAAAGCGCTTGAACTACTTGAATGAGTTGATGCTCTACGAAAAAAAATTAACCTAACAGGGCGGGCAGATTGGTTGAAAGGGTTTCGCTTTTTCTTAATTTTAAAACTAAATTGTAATTTGCGTCTTTAGCGATGCCCCTTGATCCTTTTTGAAATCAGAAACCATTTTTTCAATATTTTCGCGGCAACGCTTGGCCTTACAGTTGCCTGTACCGACACGTATCGTTCTACGTAAGGCCTCAAACGATAAAGAACCGTCTTCCATCGCCTTAAAAATTGTTCCGCCCTTGATACTGCGGCAGATACAAACCTTTTTGAAATTATTGATAAATTTTTTTTCAGAGTTCAAAGTGGTCTTTGTCGTTTTAATATAAGCTGATTCCTGCCTACAATATAAACCATATAAGGCTAAAAACCCAGTGCAATCACTGAATCGAATACCCTCTTTGATATTATCGGCTTTATCCGGATTACTCCTCATCCTAATATTTCCCCAATTTAACTTGGAGTTTCTCGCGTGGTTTGCATTGATACCACTTTTATTTGCTATTCAGAATCAGCCGCTAAGAACAGTTGCCGCACGCGGTTTTTTCGCAGGGATGATTTTTTATTTTTTTAGTTTGAATTGGGTCACCAATACGCTAATTAATTATGGAAATATCCCGGTAAACCTTAGCTTTCTGATTTTAGCTCTTCTTGCTGCTTATCTTAGTTTTTATATTTCTTTATTCTGCGTACTAACAATCAAGTGGTGTCGAGGAAAACCAGTTTACTTTTTTCTACTCGCGCCGTTTGTGTGGACTTCCCTAGAATACCTTCGTTCCACACACATGACTTTTGGTTTTTCATGGATGGGACTCGGTTATTCGCAATTTCAAACTCTAGCACTTATCCAACCGGCTGAAATCACGGGAATCTATGGTGTTTCTGCATTGATCGTGTTAGTTAATGCTGCCCTCCATTTTTTTCTAAATACCTGGATTTTTCATCTCAACCCGCACGATGGTCGGAGAATGTCCTATAGAGTGATCGGTGTCACTACTTTGGTAGTCGGGTTCTGGGTGGGTTGGGGAAACTGGGCTCTTAACCTCACAAGATCCCAAATAGAATCTTCCCCGAAAATCCGTGTAGCAGTCGCCCAGGGAAATATCGAACAACATCTCAAATGGAATAAGCTTTATCAGCAACCGACAATGGAGCTTTACAAAAAACTCACCCTGCAAGCGGCAAAAGAAAAACCCGAACTCATCGTTTGGCCGGAAGCCACCACACCTTTCTACTATGGTCTAGATCCAATTGGTACTAAATATGTTCAAGATCTCGCCCGAACCGCAGGCGTGTCCCTTCTGTTTGGAAGCCCTTACAAAAAACAAGTGGAAGGAAAAGAGCTGGTCTATAACCGAGCTTTTTTAATTTCAAACCAAGGAGAGACTATTGACGTCTATGACAAGATGCATCTTGTGCCGTTTGGAGAATTCGTTCCGTTCCGTCAGGCTCTATTTTTTATCGAGAAGATGGTAGAAATTATTGGCGACTTTGGCTTAGGAAAACGGGCAACCGTTTTTACATTAAATGACTATCAACTTGGTGTGTCGATCTGTTATGAAATTATCTTCCCTGACTTAGTTCGCCAACCGGTTAAAAATGGAGCAGAATATTTAGTCAATATTACCAATGACGCCTGGTTTGGAAAAAGCGCGGCATCATATCAACACATCTCTATGGCTGCCCTGCGTGCGGTTGAAAACCGAACCCCTATTGTTCGAGCTGCCAATACTTGTATCAGTGGATTTATAGATGCAACAGGTCAAATCAGAAATACAACCCAGTTGTTCAAGCGGGAGTTGATCGTCGACGAAATAGCCCCCAACAAAGGACCACGCACCTTTTATTCAAAGTTTGGCGATATTTTCTCCTATCTTTGTCTTGCTCTGACAGCGATCATAAGCCTCTTGGCATACCGTTTCTGACCCAGCGTATTTTCAAGATCCAATCAAATGGTTGAGAATAATCTCTACTTGCTGGTCGCCGGGCTTTGTAGCAACAACCCCATCAATATCACCAGGGGCGGGCGCTGCATCGCCATCCTTATCAAGCCTCGCAAAAATAGTGATCGGTCCTTCGAACAATGCTCCTGGTAACATAACATCTGCTTGGCCTAGAGTGAACGAATAGGGAAATGTAACCCCTTGTAGTTTCTTTACTGCTAGGGGTATACCTCTTTGAACTCCCTCAGATCGAGCGATTAAAAAAAGACTGGCGCCTTCTGGAATTTGATCGGCCAGGCTGGGATCTATTCTAATAGTTCCCGAAACCATTGTATCGGTAAACCCTTTTTTAGCCTCGATTACATGACTCAGTACGATCTTTACACCCGTCGACCCTGAAGTTACTGTTACTGATCCATCTATATCATCTGGCGAGGCTTTCGGCATTCCATCTAGATCCCAGCGGGCCGTAACCGTAATATTTCCCTCAAATATATTCCCTTCCAGCATTACATTCTCCTGACCTATCTTGAAATCAAAAGGAAACTTGACCAAACTATGCCGTTTAGCGGCTAGAGGTG
>JBGTUV010000135.1:0-3951 GCA_041938985.1 Candidatus Nitromaritima sp.
GGTTTTAGTTTTATTTTAGTCAAGCAGCGATTCCCCCTCGTAGTTTAGCGCTAACCATATCCAGAATGGTGACCACCACGGCAATTGCGAGAAGAGCTGTTCCTGCCTGGTTATACTGTAAAAGATTGATCCACTGTTGAAGTAAAAATCCGATTCCTCCACCACCCACAAACCCGATTATTGTCGACATACGCACATTTATATCCCAACGATAAAAGCTTAACGCCAAGAATTGAGAAAATACCTGTGGAACCACGGCAAACAAAACTACTTGCACCGGTGTTGCCCCTGTTGCAGTAATAGCCTCTACAGGACCAAAGTCGATACTCTCTACTTGCTCTGAAAATAATTTTCCTAATGCGGCAATAGAGTGAACCGTTAACGCTAATACACCCGCAAAGGGACCTATCCCTACCCACACTGCGAACAAAATGGCCATGATTAAAGGCTCGACTGATCGTAATACATTAAATATAGTACGAACCGAATAATAAATGACAGCAGTCGTCGGGTGAGAAATCATTATATTACGTGCTCCTAAAAAACTCATCGGGACGGCAATAAGAACAGCAAAAGTCGTTGCCATTAATGCAAGGAAAATCGTTTCGATCATCTTTGCCATTGTTAACCTTAAGGTGTCACTAAACCACCACCTTCCTGTTCTCCATTCTAAAATAGTTCGAATTTTTTGCACATCTCCTCGTGCGATTGGAGGAACAATAATGTCGCTATGGAAATTACCCCCTGCATCAGTTTCGAACAAACCCAGAGGGTATTCTTGCTCTATTGAATTGATCCACACGATTCTTCCGGTCTCATTGGGCCTAAAACCTTTTCCTGACACCTCTATAGTATTTCCTATTTGACCTGAATCACTTGATAAAGTAAGAACAGGCCCTTGGACATCTTTCTCAATTTGACCAAGCGGCAATTGCTGGCCTGACAAAACAAAATAGGCATCGGCTGATTCTGTTTCCGTTTCAAACGTAAAAAGATCGGGATGCAAAAGGTCTCGAATCAGGGGCTTGACCAAGTGGGCATCTCGAACCAATTCCCCTAATTCAATCTCTGTAACACGCCAACCATAGCTATAAATAGAAATTAGCAGAAGAGCAAAAAACAAAAAACGCGTTCTAGCGTAAAAGGGACGCCGGTAGGAAATATCAATTGATGGCTTAAAATCTACCATGGGAACATGAGACCTAATTATTCCAATAAGATCAAAGCTTCAATCCTATAGCACTAAACCATAAGAGTCCAAGGCCTGCCAATAATACAGTTCCATTTAACTTAACTGCCAAAGAATGAACTTTTTTAAATTTTACCTCATATAATTCTTTTTCTTCTGCGGAACTGGCCGACTGTCTAAGAGCTTTCAAATTCCTTGACTTAGGACTCACAACCAAACCGGCGTAAAACCATCCGACTATCATAATGAACAGAAGTATTTGCTTGGGACCAAAGAGTTCTTGAGTGCTAACCAGCAGGGAAAGCAAAGTCATCACAGCACACACATAACCCAAAAAATAATACCTAGGGAAAATGACACCCACCACTTCCCCGGCCTTTTCACGGTCCAATAGCTTGAAAATTACCGGTGCAGTAAAAAATGAAAAAAAAACAATACTACCAACCCAACCCACCAAACTAAGAATATAAACAAAATGAATAAAATTCATCAACATGTTACAGACCTATATTTTTACAAAATTAATTTTGAGTTAGTCCTAAATTCTTAACAAAAATACTACTCTAAGCACTAAGAGCTGATTCGATTTCCTCAACAATCTTCAATGCAGCTATATTAGGATCCTTAGCATCACGAATAGGTCGGCCTACAACTATAAGGTCAGCGCCGTTAGAGATTGCATCTTTAGGTGTAACGATGCGGCTTTGATCATCCTTTTTGACGTCCGCCCATAACGGGCGGATTCCAGGAACCACTACCTTGAAGTGATTACTGCATGCGCGCTTGATTAAAGCGACTTCTTCACCAGAACAAACAACTCCAGCGCATCCTGATTCTTTAGCTACATTAGCTCGATCTAGTACCAATTGTCTCAAGCTAAGGTTTTCTTTATAACCCAAACCCCCAAGCTCTGATTCTGAAACGTTGGTAAGAACGGTAACAGCTAAGACTTCCAACCCTAAGTCCTTAACTTCATTCGCGGTTTGTAAAATTGATCCCCCATCCGACCCATGAACGGTAATGAATCGAACTCCATGCGTGGCGGCCGACCTCAGCGCAGAACGCACTGTAGCTGGGATATCATGTAACTTAAGATCTAAAAAAATAGATGCGGAACTGTTTTGCTTCACTAATTTAAGAACATCAGGCCCTTCCTTAATAAATAACTCAAGCCCGACTTTAAAACAACCGACTGTATCGCCGAGTGCACGAACATAGCTTTCGGCCTCTTTTCGGTTCGGAACATCCAGCGCGAAAATTAGCCTATTCTTTGCAGAGATGGATAGATTCACGTGAGATTCAAGATAAAAACAACGCTCTAAGCAGGGACCTTATAACGACATTTTGTCTATTTTTTATACGCCACATTTTTAGATATTAGAGTTTTTAAGTAGGTTTGTCTAGTTAGAGAAAATGTGATTTCAAGAATCAAATATAGCCTCATGAAAACGAGTCATCGTAGACCCATCCATTATAGAGTAAGATTTTGTTTCAATCGGTTTTCCTGCGAGTTCTTGAAGTATCATTTCAGGAATATTTGCCCCCGCACGAATGGTATGCAAGACACCACTTCCAAAACGAAGATTAATATCAGTAAACAAAAATTCCCCCGACTCCTGTAAAAATCCTTGAAAATTAGCAGGGCCTCGCAGTTGAAGTCGATTACCTAGTCTTTTAGCGGATTCAATAATATCAGAAATCTGTTCTATACGACTTACCATTACTTCGCCCGCTCGCACTACCAACCTTTCTCTCGGAACAATCACAATTGGAAGACCCTTTTTATCTGAAAACCAGTCAATACTAAATTCTCTACCTTGAACAAATTGCTGGAAAATATGATTTGGTAATTTTTTTGAATAAAAATCTAACTCGATCTGATCTTCTATTTTGAAATAATTCTTTCCCCCTTCCCCGCAAGAATCCTTAGCAATCAAAGAGAACCCAGGAAATGGCTTCTTAGGATCAATCAAATCTGGTGAAGCAAAATTATTCTGTGTGAAAAATTCTGCCAACCTACGCTTATCATTACAAGTTTCAATTAGAGTATGATCTGCTAAGTAAAGTAATAAGTCCCCCTCATCAAACCCAGCACGGTTTTTGTCCATAAACTCAATGGCTTTGTTGGTCATAGGAAAAATAGCATGAATATTTTCCTTGTCACAAATAGCTTGTATTTTTTCGACGCAATTTGGTTCTGAAAATTTAGGAATTACGTAGCTTTTGTCCACAACGCTTAATGCTGCAGAATTAGAATCGCTGTCCGCTCCAACTATAAAAATTTTTATAGCTGTTGGTTTTTTAAACGAGCGGAGCAGTGAAACTCTCCAATTGGGGGCTAGAAAAAGAACTCGAATATCTTTCATTCAATCAGGCCTCTATTAATAAAGTCATTCAAAGGGAACGAAGGCATTCTATTTCTCGTAAAATCTTTGCCGATGCTCCCCAAACACAGTTAGCACCATACCAATAAACGTACTTACTTTCTCTTGCCTTACCAGAAAGGTTTCTTTGTTTAGTGGAAAGTAGCTCGATCAGCGGTATCTCAAATATACTCTCAACCTCATCGCTCAATTCACCAATCCTCGGGAGCGTCTGCAAAATAGCAACATAAGGAGTTACTTCGTATCCTGTAAGGGTTGTCACAACAGGTAGGGTGGCATTTATCAAAACATCATCCAATTCCAATCCAATCTCCTCCTTTGTCTCTCTAAGTGCGGTCGTGTATTATCAACCTCCGGGGCGAAGTTCAGCTGTTCCGA
>JBGTUV010000136.1:0-3921 GCA_041938985.1 Candidatus Nitromaritima sp.
GTATCCAGAGGAGATCATTTGTACCAGGTCGTTAAGGAAAGCTGTGTTTCTGACACTGGTAGTCGACCTCACGAACACTTTGTAGCCTTCAATAGCATTTCTAACCGCCATTGCATAACAGATGTTTTTTGCTTCAACAATAGACTCACTATCACCATAAGTGTAGGAATACTCTCCATCGATTCTCACCCTGTCATTATATAAAGTGGAGCTAACCAGTAATGGTGCCAAAATCAAGATTAAGATAATATTTGGTCTTCTCATCCCTACACCTCCAGGGTAAGCTGCATAATATGGCTTTGGAAACGCTGAAAAACCCTCTCGCAGATTTAATGTATATAGTTAATATGAGAAAATCAACTTTTCAAAATATGCCCTCTAGGAACAAATCAGATGAAATGATGGTTTGATATTCAGAAAAAGGCTGTGTTTTAGCAGCCAACATAGTATCCCTGAGGAGGGACGATTCGGTCGCTTTTTTATATCACTGAATTAAGTCAGAAAGGAGCAGAGATGAGAACATGGAAAATAGTTGCTATCATTTACTCTATAATCGGCTGGGTGTTCATAAGTACAGTTAATCTCGATGACCCTGAAGATCCAAGCCCAGTCAAACAAACAAACGTGGTTTACAGGTATACAGCACCCACAGAAATGATTATACCTCCAATACCGCCAGGCTACATGCCTATGCGGAGTTTGACATACCCTTCAAAAATCCTGGGTTTCTATTCACCGCTTTCACACACTATGAAACCAAAGCCGGTGCTTGACAGATACCAGAAACCGAATCCTGATTCATCATTTTTTACTGCTGAACAATAGCTGTTATTGATCCATTGCTCTTTGAACTGGGATGGCCATTCTTTACTTCATCCTGGCTGAAGTGAACTTTCTTCTTATGCGAATGGCTGGCTTTCCTAGGCTTTTTCCTATTCATCTCTTTCTTGTAGATGGCTTTTAGCGCTTCCTTTGGCAGCTTGGAGTAGGTATATCTCTTACCGCCCAGGTTCTGTAGACACCAGTCCACAAGCTGGTACTTGTAAATGAATGGAATGATATTATAGCGCCTTGAGAGTTTTCTACGAAATTCCCGCATTTTCATGTCCCTGAGGTAGGCCCATTGGAAGATGTAGTACAAAGGCAAGGACACTATAATGGTTCCGGTTAATGTTGTCACGAGCGTTTCTTGATTCATAACGACTCTCCTTATCATGACTTCTAGAAAACAAAAAAGGGATGGCACTGCCATCCCTCCTCTGGGATTTCAATGATGGGAATCTGAGATTCCCACTATCCTTTTATTTAATACAATCTAAATGTTATGGATGTTCCCAGACCTCTCTGTTTTTTCATTTGAAAGACAAATTCAAGAGGGATTAGGGCCCTAACTTTCGATTATCAATATAATATTGTAATTTGACCTATTCGTTTAACAAATAGAGATAGGAGAGGAAAAACATGAGAATATTAATGATGTGTTTGTTAGTGTTATCTTCTTTTGTTTACTCAGATGGTCATACCTCTGAAGCAAAAGAAGTACTAGCTGCAGTAAAAAAACTTTATGATGCAAGAAATGCCAGAGATTTCGCAACTGTTGTATCAATGGAAAGTAGAACTGGAGTTTACAGCACGATGTCCGATGGTAGTTTTCATAAACCAGTAGTTGTATCAAGTGTTGAGATGTATAAAAAAAACTTTCCAGCCGGTACAATCCATGTTCATTTCCCCGAAGCTATCAAGTTATCTGATGATGCGTATTATGTAAGATTTTATTATGAAGGAGTTACTGACGCAGAGAACAAGCCGTATAGAACCAGAGTCACAACTACTTGGGTGAAAGAAAAACGTAAATGGGTGCTTAAATCTCAACACTATTCATCTGCTGACTATGGTAGCACTCATACAACAACTAAGGGCGATTTCGAAAATCAATAAATTATTGGCCTGATCTGAATAGGTAGGACCGCCGCCTACTCAGAAAAATTCACCCCATATCATATAGATGTGGGTGCTTCTTTCATCCCAAAAACAATAAAGCCCCCGTGAGGAGGCTTTATTGTTTTTGTGCCGGGTTTACTAACCGGTACTCAAGGCAGGTAAGTATTCTCTAATGTATGTTTTTCTGTATTCAAGAATATCCCCAATTCGATCCAGCCATTCCCTAAGTGTGTCCTCACCGTGGGCATTCTCAAAAATCTCGCGGGAAACAACGGGAACCAAGTTCTCATAATCCGCCCAGGAATCAAAAGGGACGGTCATAAGTATAAGATGGGTTTTCCCGCCTGAGAATCGTCTGTAATGAGCGAAACGAGCTTTGCTGCCGGCTTTCTTGTGGGCTTCAACTAGTTGAGTCCTAAATTCTCTCCATACACCTAACTTGGCCGGGTGAACCAAATACTCCATTACCACCGAATACCTTAAGGATTCTGTATTCCCGGAACCGTTATAGGAATGGTTTTCCATCTGTACCCATAAGGTAGTTCCCTCATCCTTACTCATATCGACGTAAGGGATAACATTTTTTTGCCAATAGTCCATTTCCGCTTTGCGTAGCGGATACTTATCTCTATCGGCAAACGTGCGGGGGGTGAACCTTATTACCGCATCTTGATCCTTACCAGTAATGACTCGGAATGAGAACATGGGATAGTTCTCCTTCCCCACATTGTATTTTTTCGTCTTTTTGGCCATGGCGTCTTCCATCTGCTGACCCTGCATCGGCTTCGGATGCCATATGCGATATTGATAGACAAGCCTACTATCCTGACCCAGCGATAATGACAGACAGAAGCTGAAGAAAACAATCGCACCTGTGAACTTTTTCATCTTGTTCCCCTTTACTTTTTTTGGTTTATTAGCGAGATTTAGTTATTTATCGGCTTAATGAACTTTAAAGTATATCTATCACTCTCTCCTATCAATTTGAGTTGTCTCTGTTTTGATTTAATTGATTTCTTATCTAAACCTTCCTCAGATAAAGTTGGGAGTAAATTCCAAACTCCAATAGGATAATCTTTGGTATCCTTAGGGTTTGCATTTACCTGCGAAGAAGCTACATAAACAAAACCAACAGCTTCCGCATCTTTAATCATACAAGGTTCACAACTATAGCCTTTTTCATCTATAGTTGAATTACTTCGATGATCGGTGATTCCTAAAACCCCTCCCGGTTTAAGAGTTTTATAAATTGAACGAAGTTTTTCAAATTCAGAGTTTCCAATCCAATTATGATAATTCCGAAAAGTTAATACCATATCTGCTGATTCTTCCTCTCCGTAAACAGAGCCCGTCATAGGTACCATGATTGCATTACCATATAAGTCTTTATTTGAAGTTAGTTTTTCTTTTTCTTTCTGGTATCTTACTCTAGTACGTTCATTTTCAGAGTTTTCATCATATGTTGCACTAATGTATTGACCTTTATTTTTTAAAAAGGGTGCTAATATTTCTTGATACCAGCCTCCTCCTGGATAAATTTCTACAACAGTCATCGTATTCTTAATTCCAAAAAACTTAAGTGTTTCTAAGGGGTCTCTATACTGGTCCCTGGCCTTATTTTCTTTAGATCTATGCTTGCCCTCAATAATTTCCTCTAAAGTTTGGCTATAAGAAAATTCAAAGCTTGTAATAATCAGCATACAAAAAAGGGTTATACTTTTTATATAATCAATTTTCATTTGTTTCTTCCTTAATGTGAAATATGGCGAAAATCAAATTAGTAATTATTTATGTAATCAATGATGCGAAAAAATACCACCATAAAACAAGATTGTTAGCGTTTTAACTCACTTCTTCCAGGCCGCCTGATCAGAAAAAATCACCCCATATCATATATATACCGGCTACCGTTCAACGGAACTCGCCCCCACCCGGGTACCCCTTAAGCAATTAAATACGTTTGTTCTTTACACTGAATTG
>JBGTUV010000137.1:0-3916 GCA_041938985.1 Candidatus Nitromaritima sp.
TAAACGTCAGAAGGAGATTTATCAGTATTTGAAAGAGCATATACGAAACAAAGGTTACGCACCAAGCATTGCTGAAATTGGAAAACAATTCAAGCTTAGTTCGCCGGCGACAGTGCATAAACACTTGGTTCATCTAGAGTCCAAAGGGCTGATTCGCAAACATCAACACTTAAGTCGTGCAATCGAAATCGTGGATGAGAGATCTATAGATGTTTCTCCACGGGAATATACGGTACTTGGTCATATTGTTGCGGGTAAACCGATCGAAGTTCTAGAAAACCGAGAAATGATGTCTTTTTTGCCAGACCCAGGGAATAAAAACGTTTTTGTTCTTCGTGTAAAAGGAAACTCTATGATCGAGGATCATATCAAGGACGGTGACTACGTAATTGTGGAAAAACGGGACTTGGCAAACAATGGGGAAACGGTGGTGGCTTTATTGGAAAATGAACGGGCAACTTTGAAAAGATTTTACAAGGAAGCGGATGGAGTACGACTTCAACCAGCCAACCCCAATATGAGTCCTATTTTTTTAAGGCAAGGTGATTTCAAAATTCAAGGAGTGGTCATTGGTGTAATGCGAAAATTTTAGGACTCGCCCAGTAAGAGATAATGATGCCCGTTAATATAATATCTTGTGCTGCTTTTTCGTTGTGGCAGACAGATAAGACGACCTTGATATGTTGCATGACAGTCTATTGAAAAGAGTCGGGAGTTTTTTGCGTAAACTTCATCTAAGTTTTCTGTCAGACATGAAACGAACATCAATAGTTTTAAAAAGGCAAATGAGTTGAGAAATATTTTGCATGTAGATATGGATGCATTTTTTGTGTCAGTAGAGGAGGTCTTGGATCCATCCTTGCGCGGGAAGCCAGTGATCGTGGGGGGAGATCCTAACGGGCGCGGCGTGGTGGCTGCAGCATCTTATGCAGCACGCAAGTATGGAATTCATTCGGCAATGCCACTAGTTAGGGCACGGCGTTTGTGTCGGTCGGCTATTTTCCTCCGTGGATCCCACAGGTGTTATGAGGAGTTTTCTCGTCGTATCTTCGATGTATTACGAGGCTACTCGCCTTTGGTTGAGCCGATGTCGATTGATGAAGCGTTCGTTGACCTTACAGGGTGCCTACGGTTACACGGATCTTTGCTGGATACGGCACAGGAAATTCGTGACAGGATTCGCCAGCAAGTGGGGATCAACGCATCTATTGGAATGGCTTCTAACAAGCTAGTAGCCAAGGTTGCTTCCGCAACTGTTAAACCAAGCAGCATGCTATGGGTCGTTCCTGGAATGGAACGCAGTTTTCTTTCTCCCTTGGGAGTGGAGCGTATCCCAGGTGTTGGGTCTAAAAGTGCGATGGAGTTAAAGCGTATGGGTATCCGTACGGTTGCGCAATTGAGCGAAGTCCCTTTGGAATGGTTAGAGCAAGCTTATGGGAAACGGGGAGCTTCATTATATCTCAAAGCGCGAGGTGTTTGTGAGAGCCCCGTTGTTTCAGGAAAAAAGAGGAGTCGGTCTATTAGCCGAGAAACCACTCTTAAAAAGGATTCCATCGACCCGAGATATCTAAAGTCTATTTTTAGTTACCTTGTGGAAAAAGTGTTATCACAGTTGCGGGAAGAAAACCTGCATGCGCGTTCGGTGACACTTAAGTTAAGGTACTCAGATTTTAAAACTGTGACGCGGTGCCATACGCTGCGTGAATCTACGGATGATGATGGAGTTGTTTTTCGTGAGATATTTGATCTATTTAAGAAACTGTTTGTCAAAAGGACTCGTATTCGTTTAGTGGGTGTTTCCCTGTCATCATTGATTCACAGAAGATTTCAGCAAATTAGCTTGTTTGACCAAGCGTCCTTCGAACAGCGCGACCGTTTGCTTCGAAGTATTGACGATATACGTGATAAATATGGGTTTCATGCCATTCTTAGAGCGGGAAGTATTTGCGATAACAAAAAATAACTTTTTAAATGGGTGATAAACGCGTATGAATTCCCTCGAAAAACAGTTGCGACAGGAGTTTCCGGTCAAGACAACTAGGATATTTTTTGATCATGCCAAGGTTTCACCATTGCCTCGAAGGGTTCGCGATGCAGTAAACGCGTTTACTAATGATGCCTGTGAGAATGGAACAAAAAATTATAAGAAATGGATGGAGGAAGTGGAAAGAGTGCGTGGAAAATTTGCTTGGCTAATAAATGGAGATGTTGATGAAGTGGCATTTGTTAAAAATACATCGGAAGGAATTTCTATTGTCGCGAACGGGTTAGATTGGAACCCAGGCGATAATGTGGTGATTCCGGACATTGAGTTTCCTGCCAACGTTTACCCGTGGTGGAACTTGAAGCGTTTCGGAGTGGAGACACGTATGGTGAAGTCAAAGGATGGTCGTGTAGTGTTCGATGACTTGATTGAGCAAACCGATAAACGAACACGTATTGTGTCCGTTAGTTCAGTCGAGTGTAATAGTGGTTTTAAAAACGATTTGAATCGAATAGGTGCGTTTTGTAGAGAAAATAACATTTTGTTTTGCGTCGACGCTATTCAGAGTTTGGGGGTTTTAGAAATGGATGTGAAACGCGATAACATTGATTTTCTCTCCGCTGATGGTCACAAATGGATGTTGAGTGTTGAAGGGTTAGGAGGGTTTTATATTTCGAAAAACGTGTTAGAGAAAATTTATCCAGTTACTGTCGGATGGGATAGCGTGGTGGATGCATGGGATTTTATGAATTATGATTTTACTTTTCGTCCGGATGCCAAACGCTTTGAGGAAGGTAGTTTTAATACTATGAGTATTTACGCATTGGGCGCAGCGCTTGACCTGTTGCAGGAAACAGGGATTGATTCGATCCAATCCAGTGTCCTATCGCAGGGAGATTACTTGATGGAAGGTCTACAAAAACGGGGGATTAAAATATTAAATTCGCAAGTCCAAAAGGAAAGATCGGGGATCATATCTTATGAACTGAAAGCTGAACCGAAACAATTTTCCACTTACATGCTGGAGAACAATGTATCTTTAACCGTGCGTGATGGATTAGCTCGTCTTTCGCCGCATTACTATAACAGTAAGGACGAAGCCGATCGATTTTTTGATTTACTGGATAGTTTTTTGTGAACTGGAAGTCGCAGTTGAGTAAACTCGTTGAGTTCACGTTAAAAAAAAATCGAGTTTTGAAATTCAGTTTATGCTGATGGTGGTGACGAAGCTTGAAAGGTTTTCTTTTGTAGTTAATTTTTCAGCAAGTTTGCGGGCTTCCTTTTTATCGCTGAATTCTTCTATGTGAACTTTAAACAGTGGCGCACCATCTTTCAGGTCAGAACTGATGTGGGCTCGATACCCTTTTTCTAATAAGTTTCTGACCATTTGGTTGGCGTTTGACTCTGTTTTATAGGCACCCACCTGAATCGTGTATTGATGCGGATCGCTTAGAATTGACTTTTGGTCTGACGTATTGCTTGCCGGGGTCATAGTGAGAATGTCAGGCTGATCCAGGTTTCGAGCTTGTGGTTCTGGCGTCACAGTTGGTAAATTCGTTTTTCTGGGTACCCAGTTGACATGGCTGGGAAGTGTTGCTTCAACCTCTGGCACGAATCGTTGTCGGGTTGAGCTTGATTCTTCTTGAAAACTCCTTTGAGTTTTACTAGGAAAAGGAAGTTTAGTATAAGCGGCGGAATCTTTAGCCCACTCGGTTTCTAGGGCATTGACCGTTTTAATTTTATCAAGGTCACGGGTTGTTGTTGAGGCGATCAGAGGTTCTTCAAAAGTTTCTCCTTTTGTGGCGTCCTTAGGATTTTTAACGATCGCGGTCAGCTTATTTACTAGCTTGGACATCATCCGATGCAGGTTCAACTTATTGGTTACAAATTGAATTGGTCCGAGAACGGCCGACGCAATACCTGTCGGAATTT
>JBGTUV010000138.1:0-3914 GCA_041938985.1 Candidatus Nitromaritima sp.
AGGAGACAATCATATGACTTTTAAAAACTTAATTCCGTTACAGTGGGATAGATACGACACTTATGGTAATCATTATTATGACAAAACTATGGAGAGATTTTTAAATCCAGTAAATACAGATTATCTTGGTAACAGTTTTTTTGATTTTCGTCCAGTTGAGCAAAATAAATTTCCAAAAGTGGATATTACGGAAACAGATAATAACTTTCTTATAACCGCAGAACTACCTGGACTTGATGAAAAAAATGTTGATCTCACATTAGATGATGGAACTCTTACGATCAACGGTGAGAAAAAAACAGAAACAGAGGATACGCAAGGTGAGTTTTACAGTAGAGAGCGATCTTACGGTAAATTTCAAAGGAGCTTTGAGGTTCCTGCAATAATTGACCAAAACAAAATAGTCGCTTCTTTTGTTAAGGGAGTTTTAACAGTTACGATGCCAAAAACTCCTGAAGCGAAAAAAGAAGTTAAAAAGATTCCTATCAACCACTGATGGGAGTGTAAATAGAGTCTCTTTGTTTAGCCTTTAAACAAACAAAACCTACCTCTCTTCATTAATTTTGGAATAGAGGTAGGTTTGATTTAGGCTTCCCGCAAGCTTTTGATTGCCTTTTTATAATCTTTACTATTAAAAATAGCAGACCCAGCAACAAGCACACTAGCTCCTGACTCTTTTATCTCCTTTGCATTCTCTGGTTTTACCCCTCCGTCCACCTGCAAATCAATCTCATCTTCATAGTTACTCATGATATCGTTCAAGTTAGATATCTTACCCAACATCGAGGGAATGAAAGACTGCCCACCAAACCCTGGGTTCACCGTCATTAGAAGTACCATATCGAGTTCGTGTAGAATCTCTTCCAAACTTGACAAAGGAGTTGCTGGATTCAGAACAACCCCGGCACGAACTTTCTGTTCCTTAATTATCTGAATCGTTCTATTGAGATGCCGACAGGCTTCAACTTGGACGCTTATAATATCCGCTCCTGCCTCAACAAATGATTTTATGTAACAATCTGCATTCTCGATCATCAAGTGAACATCAAGAGGGAGGTTGGTAACTTTTCGGATTGACTCAATCACGGGCGGTCCAATAGTAATATTAGGAACGAAGTGACCATCCATAACATCCACGTGAATCCAATCAGCCCCAGCATCTTCAACAGCTTTGATTTCATCGCCAAGTTTACTAAAATCTGCTGACAATATAGAAGGTGCAATTTTAACCATATGGTATCCCTAAAAAAATAATAAAGACTCTATATAAATAGTTAACAATAATTAAATAAAACAAAATAAATATAGCGAGTGGAGCATAACACAACAAATTAGTTTGATGCCATCTCAATTTATTAGAGTTTTAATGCAATTGAAAACCTAGCCATTAATATTTTCATGACATATAATACCGTTTCATTCAAGTAATTACGAAAAGACCATTCCATGCCCACAATAACCGATCAAATAAGAGACAAGTTTCGCAGTATTTTGATGTTTGATCAAAATATGTTGATTCTTGCTGCCTTGCTTGGATTTCTTGCTGGTTTTGCATCAACTTTTTTTCGCTGGATGATAGAATTTTTTGAATCGATTTTTTCTGTCAAAGGATTTTCACTGGCAGGAATACCACCTCAAACATATCCATTTCTATTACCATTAATGCCAATGCTAGGTGGGCTTTTCATTGGACTCATCTGCAAGTATTTCCCTAACGCGGTAAAGGAAAATGGCGTACATAAAGTCATGTACGCTGTCGCCTTAAACGACGGAAAAGTGAGAAAGCGAACTATCGCCTCCTGTGCTGTTACCTCGTCGATCACAATAGGATCAGGTGGCTCTGCTGGCAGAGAAGGCCCAACGGTTCAGATTGGAGCAGCAGTTGGCTCCACTATTGGACAACTACTTCACTTATCTACAGAAAGAATGCGCGTACTAGTTGGATGTGGTGCAGCAGCTGGTATAGCGGCTTCATTCAATGCCCCATTGGCAGGGGTGCTATTTGCTCTTGAAATTATTCTCGGCGATTTTGCCATTCATACTTTTAGCCCTATCATAATCGCATCTGTAATCGGAACTGTAACTGGACGTGCTCTAGAAGGAAATGAAGTTACATTTAATGTTCCGGTACACGAACTTGTGCATCCAACAGAAATTATTTTCTATTTAGCACTTGGAATGCTTTGCGGAATAGTGGCCCGGTTATTCACCTTTATGTATTTTTATGTTCAGCAAATATTTGATGAAAAAATTAACATGCCAGATCTCTATAAACCCGCAATTGGGGGACTCATAGTGGGCATGGTTTCAATATTTATGCCCCAAATTCTCGGCAACGGTTACGATGTAATGGAACAAGCATTAACCGGTCAAATGTTTTGGGGTTTAGCCTTTCTCTTGGTTTTTATGAAAATTATATGCACCTCTATCACACTTGGATCTGGAGGTATGGGTGGTGTGTTTGCGCCTTCTCTTTTTATAGGTGCAATGGTTGGCACAGCCTTTGGATCAAGTGTTCACTTTATTTTTCCAACCCTGTCAGCTTCAGCTGAAACCTATTCAGTTGTAGGAATGGGGGCTGTCGCTGGAGCCGTCATGCAAGCACCGCTGACTAACATTCTCATGCTCTTTGAGTTAACGAATGATTACACTTTAATTCTTCCTATTATGGCCACCTGCATAGCAGCGTCATACACCTATCAGAGATTTACGAAGCACTCCATTTATATGCAATATTTACTAAATAAAGGGATTAACATACGTCACGGGAGAGAAGCATCAATAATGAACTCTATAAAGGTTCAAGATGTTATGAGTACCGACATCACAACTATTGCTCAAGAAATGCCTTTTCGAAAAATTCTTGAAACCATTTCATATTCAAAGAATTTTTATTTTCCTGTTCTCGATAACAGGGGTGACATGACAGGAATTCTTTCCTTCTCAGACATTCGCGAGGTGATATTTGAAGAACAATTGGGAGATCTACTTGTAGCTGGAGAACTCGCCAACACCAAAGTATACTCCCTCACCCCGCAACAAAATTTAAACGAAGCAATGGAAATCTTTTCGCAGTTAGACGTAGACCAACTACCAGTAGTTAGAAGTGAAGATAAATTAAAAGTGATCGGAATGCTGACCCGCGGCGACATGATGGCATCTTATAATAGAGCAATCCTTGTTTCCGGATTCGACCGATAGATTAATAAATGTTTTTTAAATTGCCCCATAGTTCCGTCCTGTATCAGTACTTCTTGATCATTCTTTGCCTTTCACTCACATCCTGTGAATTAAAAAATCAGAAGGTCGTCAAACGAACCCAGTTCATCATGGGAACGCTGATCGAGATTACCGTCCAAGAATCTAACAAAGACCTCGCCCAAAAGGCTATCAACAAATCCTTTGACGAAATGTCTCGCCTTGAAAAAATAATGAGCACATATTTACCAAATTCAGAATTATCTCAACTCAACACATTGGCAAGAAGAGAAACAAAGATTACTGTATCATCTGACCTTTTAAAAGTTATTCAACGAGGAGTTCACTGGGGAAAACTTTCAAATGGGGCAATCGACATAACCATTGGTCCTGCTGTAAAATTATGGGAATTTAATTCAGAGATCCCCACTCTACCTGATACGGATAAATTATTAAGTGCAGCAAGCTTTATTAATTACAAAGATGTTGTAATTGATGGAAGTTCGGTTAGTTTAAAAAAATCCGGGATGGCTCTTAACCTTGGTGCTATTGGAAAAGGCTATGCTGTTGACCAAGCCATTGACGTTTTAAAAAAAATGGGCATTAAAAGCGGACTCATTAATGCTGGGGGTGACTTAATGGCTTTTGGTTTAAAAAAAGCAACTAAACCCTGGCACATAGGAATCCAACATCCACGCAAACCGGAACGGATAATT
>JBGTUV010000139.1:0-3892 GCA_041938985.1 Candidatus Nitromaritima sp.
ATTGATCTATTAAAAGCTAAAGGCGCGAAGATGAAGGGCTTGTCTCCTGAACAAGTTAAAGAGATTACTCTTAAAGACGAAGAGGAAAGAAAAGAAACCGGTTGGGAAGAATATCAAAAAGCGTTAAAACTCTATCAAGAGAAGAAGCTTGAGGATTACACGATTAAAGTTGAAAGCGAACCTGATCCAGAAACTGGAGAAACAGAAGAAATAGAAAAAATTGAACCTGGGGCAATCAAATTATTTAGAAAGTACGCTAAAGACTACCCAAACAGCCCTCTTTTACCGAATATACTTTATCTGCTTGCCGAAGCCGAGTTTCGCATTGCATGGAGACAAAAATACCCCAACTATGAAAAGGCTTTGGCTGCCTATCAACACGCCACCAGAAAATTTCCAAAGTCTCGGTTTTCCGATCATGCGCTTTATAAAATAGGCAATATCTTTGAAGAAATAGGCTACACCCTCGAAGCTCGGGTCTTGTATAACGAAGGAATCAAGCAGAATAAAAGAAGTCTTTACAACACTGCACGCAAAAACAGTCTGGCTAATATGCTTTTAAAAGAGAAACGGTATGAAGAGGCATACGAAGCATTCCAAAAAATCCTTAAAAAAGCTCCTAAATCTAATGAGGCCCAGTTGGCGATTATTAAAATCGCTAACGCATATTTCGATCAGGAAGATTATATCCGTGCGCTAGATATCTATAACGAGGCCGTGCGGCGGTGGCCATCCGTAGTGAATAAAACGCCTATAATCTATAGCAATATGGGAGAAATTTATTTTAAGAAAAGAGACTATCCTAAGGCAAGAAAGTTTTATTTCAACATGGTAAATATGGATCCTGCCAACAAAGAAACGCATAGAGCACTTAATCGTATTGGCGACCTTTACCTTATTCAAGGCAAGGAAATGGAAGCGCTCTCAGTCTACGACCAATCGGCCAAGCTTGATCCCGAAAATCGAGAATCTCAATACGGGAAAATTCGTATGGCTGATATCGGCGTTCGTTACCCTAGGCTACCAGTAAACGATGCTATTTTCGACGTCAGCACCTACTTCGAGCCACTAAAAGCATATGACAAAATTCTGGAGTCTGCCAAGGATGTAGATATTCTAAGCGAAGTTACCCTAAGCAAGGGAATAGCCTTGTTAAAAGAGCAAAATTACCTTGAAGCGATTCAGGAATTTAAAAAATTATTACCCTTAGGTGAAGAATCTAAATTCCACCGTGACGCGGCAAAGTATATACGCCAATCTTTAATATTTCTGGTAGATGGTTATGCAAAACAAGGCGGGGTTTTACCAATTCTTTATTCTTACACCGATTATGCTAGCCTCTCCATTGGTAAAATCAAAAGCTTAAAAACTCTCTTACAAGTAGGAGAAGCCTACCAATCTCTAGGCATGCTACCTGAGGCTGTCCGCTTATATGAAAAAGTAAAACAATTGGACGCTCGAAAAATTCATAATGATAGAATTTTTCTTAACCTTGGGAAAATCCATTATGAAAGAAAAAATTACAGTGAAGCCGAATTCGTCGCACGTAGCTTTCTGAAAAACTTTCCGCGCAGCGAAAAAGTCCGCGACGCCATGAAACTATTAGCCAAATCATTGAATGGACGTAAGCAACATGACGACGCCCTAAAAATCTATCAAAATATTCTGGAAAAATTTCCAAAATCCACCTCAGAAATTCATTACCTTGTGGCTACTCTGGAAGTCGGTCGCAACAAAAATATAGAAGCCATAGCTGCCTATAAAAAGAGCATAGAAACCTTTGATCGTACTCAGAAAATAGTTCCAGATTATTTAAGAGAAGCACATTACAAACTTGCGAACTTACTTTATCAGGAAGGACAATACCCTGAAAGTATAGAATCGTTCAATACTGCTATTAAGTTGTTTCCCGATCACCCGCACAGGAGTTGGTCGGAGTTCATATCAGCCGATGCCCTCAAAAAAATTAAGAACAACCAAAAGGCTACCGCTCAACTTAATCAGTTGATTAAATCTAAACCGAAGAATGATTTGATAAAAAAAGCAGCTCAATCGCAGCTAAAGATAATGGAGTGGGAAAAAGAAAATGCAAACGCCCTTTAAAGGGTTTTTATAATCCTCTATAATGAAAGCCATCATCGCCTTATACCTATGAACTTACCTATGAAAAACCCTCCTTCAGAAAAAAGAAGCCCGCGAGAAATAGCAATCCTCAACCAAGCGTTTCAATCTTTCAATGAAGCTACAGAGCAATTACAAAATTCCTATGATGTGCTTAATGAAGCCCTGGAAACTAACAAAAATTATCTACATAACATTATGGAAAGTCTTCCCACAGGTGTAATCGTGGTAGATCAAAATAATGCCATTAATACATTCAACAAAACAGCAGGCGCAATAACAGGGTTGGACCCAGAAACATGTCTCAACAAACCACTGAGCGAAGTATTTTCAATCGACCTCTTTGAAAAAATAGTTAGACGAACAACTAAAGAAAAACAAAAGTCTCCCATCGTTGAACGAGAAATCGAAACCCCCCATCATGGAAAAATTTATACCCGTATCTCAACTTCTCCTGTTTTAGACAAAAAAAACGAACAAATAGGAACAGTTCTCAATATAGAGGACATAACAGAATTGCGTCGCCTGGAAGAAGAAGCCCAGCGTAATCGTCGCCTTAGAGCAACAGGTGAAATGGCTGCTGGCATAGCCCACGAAATAAGAAATCCTCTGGGAAGCATCGAGCTATTTTCATCGCTTCTCAAAAAAGATCTTAGTGAAGATCAAGACAAAAGAGAGATTGTTGAACATATATCGGCCAGCGTAAAAAATATGGATAGAATTATTTCAAGTCTGCTTCTATTTGCGAAGTCACCTCAACCATCACGACAACTATGTGATCTTAACGAACTACTTAAAGAGTTGTTTAAAGATTCCTCCGCTATTTTGATTCCACAAGGAATCAATCCTGTTTTCAGCTTGGACAAGGATGCCATTGCTAATGGTGACTCCCACCTTCTTAAGCAAGTTTTTATTAATCTAATTAGAAATGCTATTCAGGCTATGCCTGAAGGCGGCGATCTAAAAATCACAACACAAAAAAGCTCCCAACTTGAACAACCATCTGATCAATCTGACTATTGCCGCCAATTTATAAAGATAACTGTTGCTGATCAGGGTGGCGGAGTTTCGGAAGAAAACCTAGCTAACGTTTTTAACCCTTTTTTTACAACAAAAGATCATGGAACTGGTCTCGGCCTGTCAATTTCCCATAACATCATTAAAGCCCACCAAGGAACGATTGATGTGGAAAGTGAGGAGGGAAAAGGCGCCCGGTTCATTCTTAAAATTCCATACTGGGACTACGAACTTGACAAAAAGTAATTCTTTTAAAAATATTTTGGTCGTCGATGATGAAATCGAGATGCGAATAGCCCTTGAAACCACGCTTAAAAGGGAAGGTCACCATATTACCTTAGCCGAAAATGGAAAGCAGGCTTTGGAAAAATTAAATGAGGATTCCTTCGACCTGGTATTAACCGACGTAAAAATGCCTAAAATGAACGGTGTCGAGTTGTTAAAAGCGCTGAAAAAAAAATCGCCGAAAACAGTAGCAATCATGATGACGGCTTATGGAGACATTGACAATGCAGTCGAAACCATTAAGGCAGGTGCCTTTGATTACCTTCTCAAGCCATTTTCTGCAGAAATTCTTGTAGCTACTGTAAATAGAGCTTTTCTGAACAAAAATTCACCGAAAAATGAATTCGTTCGCCTTACACCCGAAATGAGCAATCCTTCTGGTCGAGAACGCCAAATAGTAACTCAAAACAAACAAATGCTGGAACTTATTAAGTTTGTTGAAAACATCTCCTACAGCAAGTCGACCGTT
>JBGTUV010000140.1:0-3880 GCA_041938985.1 Candidatus Nitromaritima sp.
CATCAAACTCGTTTTTAGATATCTCTTCGCACATCTCTTCATCGACTCCTTCTTGATGAGTCACTATAGTCGCTTGTACCTCCGGGATATGTTTCTTTGCCTCTGAAATAAACTCCTTAACTCTATCATATATTTCATCGCGTAGGCCGGGCAAAGGCCGGACGATTCTATCGTATGCTTCCGCCGTATCTGCGTTAAGACTGATAGATATTGAGTCAACCAATCCTTTGAGCTCAGGAAGGATATTCCGCTTGTTAATAACATTGCCATGTCCGTTAGTATTTAATCTAACTTTTCCTCCAGCTTCTTTGATTTTCTTGGAGACTTCTTTGATGGTGTCTAGTCTCAAAGTTGGTTCGCCATATCCGCAAAAAACTATTTCATCATATTTTTTACAGTCATCTATAGAGTGCCAAACTTCCTCGGTTGTGGGTTCGCGGTCGAGTTTTAGGTTGTAGCCTTGCACTACTGGTCGAGTCAGTCGAGTGCAGAACGAGCAATCGGCTGTGCATCGTGTTGTTAGATTTAGATATAGCGAGTTACGAATCTGGTATGAGACGGTCCCCGTTTTAGCTTCCTTGCCGATTCCAAATAATTCAAAAAAATTGAGTGAGGTGGTGCGTTGAATATCCTTTATGTCAACCCCGCGAACATCAGCAATTAGTTGAGCTGTATGCATGACATAAGATGGTTCGTTTCGTTTACCACGCTTTGGTACTGGAGCAAGAAATGGGCAATCAGTTTCAACGAACAATCGATCCGCAGGAATTGTCTTAGCAATGGCCCGAAGCTCTTCTGACTTTTTGAAAGTGACCGAACCGGAAAAAGAGATATAGAAACCCATCTCAAGTGCTCGATCTGCAAGTTCTTGATTTCCTGAAAAGCAATGAAAAATTCCCGAGCGTGCGGAAGGATCTTTGGGGAAATAGTCAGAAAGTATAGCAACGGCATCTTCGTTAGCATCGCGACAGTGAACAATAATTGGTTTTTTCAGTTCACGTGAAAGTTCAACTTGTTTGCGGAGATGCTCCTTCTGTTGATCTGGAGGAGAATAGTTTTTGTAAAAATCGAGGCCAATTTCTCCAAGAGCGATCATTTTAGGATGGGCAAGTAGTTGCTTGAGTTGATCATAGGTTTGGCGGTCTATTTTTTTTACATCATGTGGATGTACTCCGGCGGTTCCATATATAAAATCATAGCGTTCTGCCAGTTCCATTGAACGCAAACTACTCTCGATATCGCATCCAACATTAAGAACGTAATCAACTCCATTATCTTTAGCGCGTTGTATAACCTCAGAGCGGTCATCATCAAACGCATCCATATCTATGTGGGCATGTGTATCTATGATCACCTTACTCTAATTCCTTGTCTTGGTGTGGGGTCGAATCCGGCTAATACGACTTGGCCATTGTTGTTAGCGGCGAGTAGCATGCCTTGTGATTCCACACCCATTAATTTTACTGGTTTTAGGTTGGCAACCAAGATGATAGTACGGTTGATCAATTGATCTGGTTCGTAGCATTCAGCTATCCCTGCCACGACTTGCCGTACCTCGGTTCCAATATCGACTTTTAGTTTGAGAAGTTTTTTGGATTTTTTGATCTTTTCTGCCTCAATAATTTTCCCTGTACGGAGGTCAATTTTCATAAAATCATCTATGAGTACTTGATCACATATGCCCTCTATTTCTGTATGTGAAGATGGTTTTTGATCCTTGTCATTAGGTGATTCGATTGAGTTGAGAATTTTTTCAGCATCTTTGTCGTCTATGCGAGGAAACAATTGCAAACCAGGTCGAATTTTTATCCCTGATTTGATACCTCCCCAGGTTTTGAGAGATTCCAGTCCCTGTTCATCTATCGAGGTTTCAATGCCTAGTTGTTCCATCATGGTTTCTGCGCTTTTTGGCATAAAAGGGTAAATAAGAATGGAAATCGAGCGGATACACTCCGCTGTATTGTACATCACCGTTGCGAGTCTTTGTTTACCGCTTTCTGTTTTTATGAGGTTCCAAGGGCTATTGGTGTCTATGTATTTATTTGTTGCATCTACCAAAAGCCATATACGCTCAAGAATTTTATTGTAAGCCAGATCGTCATATAGTTTTTGCACAGCTTCAGTTCCCATTTGGAACTCATTTTTGAGATCGTCATCTTCATCGCGCGAATTTGGGTCCGGTATTATTTGATCGTGGTAGCGTTTGATCATGCTCATTGTTCTGTTGAGAAGGTTTCCAAGGTTATTGGCTAAATCACTATTTATGCGACCGATCAATGCTTTGTGCGAAAAATCTCCATCCAATCCAAAAGGTACTTCACGAAGAAGAAAATAACGGATCGCATCAACTCCAAACTGGTCCAAAAGTAAGTTAGGTTCCACCGTATTGCCAACCGATTTAGACATTTTGTGACCATTTATTGTCCACCACCCGTGCGCAAAAAGATTGAGCGCTGGGTCGAATCCAATTGCCTTGAGCATAGTTGACCAGTAAACAGCGTGTGTTGTGAGGATATCTTTTCCTAGTAAGTGATGATTAACTGGCCAGAAACCAGTAGATCCTATTTTCTCCAGTGGACCATGTGCTGAAATATAATTGATGAGGGCATCAAACCAAACATAAGTTACATAGCCTTCATCGAAGGGGAGGGGGATTCCCCAGGGAAGCCTTTCTTTCGGTCTCGAGATGCATAGATCACCAAGGGGTTTTTCGAGAAAACCAAGAACCTCATTGCGGCGTGACGTAGGCTGTATAAACTTGTCATTTGATTTGATATGTTTCTTCAGCCAGTCTTGATATTGTCCCATTTTAAAAAAATAATTGTGTTCCTGAATCTTCTCAACTTTACGCTTACATTCAGGGCAATTACCATTAACGAGGTCCTTTTCTGTCCAGAACCTTTCATCCGGTGTGCAATACCAGCCTTCGTAACTATCTTTATAAATTTCTTTGCGGTCATAGAGTTGTTGGAGAATGTCACGAACAAGAGCTTGATGTCGCTTTTCAGTAGTGCGAATAAAATCATTATTGGAGATATTAAGCCGTGCCCAAAGCTCTTTGAATCGGTTGTGAAGTTTGTCAACATGTTCTTGCGGTTCGATTCCAAGGTCTCGTGCAGCTTGAAGGACCTTTTGTCCATGTTCATCTGTGCCCGTAAGGAAAAAAACCTCATAACCATCTAACCTTTTGTGACGGGCTATTACATCAGCAGCGATTGTTGTGTAGGCGTGTCCGATGTGCGGGACATCGTTTACATAATAAATGGGCGTCGTAATAGAAAACTTTTTTTTAGACATTTTTACGTTAGGAAGTTTGATTTTTTTTATTTAAGGTGGCCCTGATCTGACTATGTTCGTTCGAATAAAGTCACTTTGGAGGCTCTTAGTTTTTTTTGGATAGCTTATTAGTGCTAATGTTATTTTTGTGGCTTTGGAAGTTCTTCCATGGTGTAGGTAAGTATACTTTCATCCTCAAGTCTAACAAGAATAGTTTGTTCAATAATATTATTTTTAAGTACTCTACCTAAGCCTTCCGGGGTTTGGATATTACTTCCGATTTTTGGCATGGTTTGTGAGAGTTCCTTGTACGTTTGGTGTTCGTATTGCAGACAACACATTAGCCGCCCGCACGCCCCTGAAATTTTGCTTGGATTAAGGGCGAGTCCCTGATCTTTAGCCATTCGAATTGTTACGGAGGTAAACTCTCCAAGAAAAGTTGAGCAACATAGTGTCTCTCCGCATATGCCATAACCTTTGATTGCACGTGCTTCATCCCTTACGCCCACCTGCTTCATCTCAATCCGTTGTTTAAGGCTGGAAGCAAGTTCTTTGATGAGTTGTCGGAAATCAACCCTTCCTTCAGCAGTAAAGAAAAAGACTA
>JBGTUV010000141.1:0-3846 GCA_041938985.1 Candidatus Nitromaritima sp.
GGAAGAAAATACCTGAATTGAGAAAAACAAGAAGCCCTAAAAAAAGAAAAAGAACAAATAATAAATAAAATTAACCCTTATTTTGATGAGGGTTACCCTTTGTACCCCCCCGCAAGAAAAATAATAAACACATTTGGTATAGGTATTGCTTTTTAACGAGATAAACCAAACTTTTCAAGGATTTGTAATGCACGAAGGTTTAATCATAGCGGCCTCAGGTGGTATCAAGCAACAAGTCAAAATGGACGTGTTGGCTAACAATATGGCCAATTTAAATAATGCAGGTTTCAAATCAGATGGATTGGTATTTAGAGAAATCTACCCACCGTTTGACGAAGATTCTAGTGCTGAAGCAAGCAAGAACGCAATGCTCCCCCCTAACGATTCAAGCGCAAATGTGGCTTACGTTGCGGTGGATACTCTTTATACAGATCACTCGCAGGGAACATTTCACACAACTGGTAACCCCTTGGATTTGGCCTTAGATGGAGAAGGGTTTTTTGAAGTGGATACACCAAATGGTGTTCGATATACAAGAAACGGAAATTTCAGTATGAAAGATAAATTTCTGGTGACACAAGACGGTAATTACTTACTGGATACAAATAAACAAAAAATAAAAATTGAAGATGCTACCGGGGAAATTGATGTTGCATCCGGTGGACTTATTACTCTGGGCAGTGGATTTGGAAATATACCTGCGGGAACAATAAGGTTGGTCAAATTTGAAGACCTGAAGGCTTTAGCAAAAGAGGGGAACGGACTCTACAAAATTATTGATAATGAAGCTAAACCACTTAAAACAGACAAAGTGAGAATTGCACAAGGGGTTCTTGAGCGATCAAACGTCAATACAATAGAAGAAATGACAAAGATGATAACGGCAATTCGAGGTTTTGAAGCCTATCAAAAGGTAATCCAAACTATAGATGAGGCGGATGACCAGGCAGTGAACTCAATAGGTAGAGTTGTTTAAAAATAAAAAAATTAAGAATGAGAAAGGAAAAAAATGATTAGAGCTCTATTCACAGCTGCTACAGGAATGAACGCCCAAGAAATAAATGTGGCGACGATTTCCAATAATATCTCGAACGTAAACTCGACGGGTTTTAAGAAAAGTCGCGCAGAGTTTCAAGATCTTTTGTATCAAAACTTAAGGTTGGTCGGGACCCTATCTCCCAATGGCAATCAGGTTCCAACAGGTAGTCAGTTGGGCTTGGGAACAAAGTTAGGATCCATTGCAAGAATTTATGGCCAAGGTGATTTTATTCAAACCCAGAATGAATTGGATCTTGCAATTACTGGAAGAGGGTTTTTTCAAGTTGCTCTCCCGGATGGAACCATCGCTTACACACGCGCGGGATCATTCAAGATGAATAATACCGGACTGGTAGTAACGGCCGATGGATTACCGCTTGAACCAGCAATAACAATTCCGGCAGATGCTCTACAAATTTCAATTGATGAGAACGGCAGTGTTTCAGTTACCCAGCCAGGAGCTACAGCTCCAACGGTATTGGGAACGATTCAATTGGCGACGTTTCAAAACCGTGCGGGTCTCCAGTCGGTCGGAAACAATGCAATGAAAGAAACAGATTCATCAGGTGCACCAACCGTTGGTGGTCCAAATACTGATGTTCGTGGAAAAACCCAGCAGGGATTTCTTGAGATGTCCAATGTGAGCGTGGTCGAGGAAATGGTGAATTTGATTTCGGCTCAAAGAGCTTATGAAACAAACTCTAGAACGGTACAGACCGCTGATGAAATGCTGCAAACCGCAAATAATATGAAACGATAAGAAACGGGGCATTGAAACATGATTAAAAAATATAAAAAAAAAGGGTTTGCGATTTTGTTGGCACTCGGATTTTTGTTAATGACGGGATCCATAACCTGGGCAAACTCAGAAAACACAAAGACTGTTACCTCGCAAAAAATTAGAGAAAGCGCGGAAAATTATTTAATCAACAGTTTGGACTGGAATCCTGAATCAATGGATATCGAAATCAATTATCAGGCAAGGGACCTGGTAGTGCCGGAAGGAACACTTCTTCTTGATTTTGGAAGGATAAATAACCCTAGGGGAATAGGACGAATTCCTCTAACCGTATTGGTAAAAATAGACGATAAATTTATCAAAAGACTTCGGATAAACGCGAAGGTTGTGGTCTATCAAGATGTAGTAAAAACCGTAAATTCTTTGCAACGAGGAAATGTAATCAGGGAATCGGACGTAGTTATGGAACGAATACGAACCGAGCGCATATTAAGAGATATTCCAACTACGCTAGATAGAGTAATTGGTCAGGCGGCAACCAGAAATTTACAACCGGGAAACACAGTAAAATTTAGAGACTTAAAACAAGTTCCTACCATCAAGCGAGGGTCCAGAGTAATTATTTTAGCAAGAAAAGGATCTATGAAAATTACGGCACCCGGAACGGCACGTGAGGATGGTTTTAAAAACAAAATTGTTCAAGTAGTAAACCTCGAGACTAAAAAGACTGTCTACGCTGAGGTAATTAATTCAAATACGGTCGAGGTTAGATTCTAAATGAAAAATAAAAATTTTTTTCTACCAGGAAATATTTTCAAGATGGCAGTACTGACATTGGCCTTAGTGGGTATCACCGCCTGCGCAAATACGCATAAGGCAATAGATTCAAAATCGGCAGTCATTCCACAAAAAATCTATAAGGCAAAACCCGTGAAGTACAACGATGGTGGAATATGGCCCGGGGATACTTCAAAAAATCTTCTTTTTGAGGATACAAAAGCAAGAAAAGTAGGGGACATCCTAACCGTAGTATTAAATGAGACAGCAACATCAACCCAATCAGCGACGACAGACACTTCAAAATCAAGCAGCACAGCGCTTGCAACAACTGCAGTTATGGGTTTGCCTAGCGATCTGGGAGTTAAAAATTTTCTTGGATTAGGTACGGGATTTGATCCTACGGTTGGAGCGACGAACGAAAGAGCCAATAAAGGAAGCGGAACAACGACTCGAAGTGGAAGTTTGACGGGTACTGTATCAGCGACCATTAAAGCAATCAACGAAAATGGAAATTTTGAAATAGAAGGGAAGCGTTCGGTAACTATAAATTTTGAAGAACAGTTAATGATTTTGACCGGAATTATTCGTCCATCGGATATCAACTACGATAATACGATTAACTCTTCCCTGATCGCAAACGCGTCAATCACTTATACCGGAGACGGCGTGATCGCAGAGGAACAACGCGTAGGCTGGCTTATGCGTGCGTTGAGCTATGTATGGCCATTTTAAGTGCACAGATTTTTAGAATGAAGATTAAAACGGGTCATTTTAAATATTAAGAATCATAGATGTATAGGTATCGCATGAATCAAATTAAAACTGAATTAAAAATTGTGAATACAAATCAAAAAAAAGTGAAAAATTCCTCATGCATATACGGATTAAAAGCATGGTTCATTGCAACTTTTGCAGTAATCATGATCTTGTCCTGTACTCAAGATATAGAAAACCTTGTGGGACCAAGTTACTCGGGATATACAGTGGGAGTTACGGCTCACTACGGCGGTGTAGGAATAGTAAAAGGTACAGGGACAGCAACTATTCGAGTCGAGGTAGTGACTGCAGCTGGAGTTCCGGTTAATGGAGCAGTTGCTACAATGTCAGCAACATTGGGCACGCTGGGTGCCGCATCTCTAACGACGGTGAATGGAGTTATAACGACAACACTGACAGCTGCAGCTACTGCAGGAACATCATACATCACAGCAACAGTTGAAAACGCAACGGCGACAACAATGGTTCCAATATTGAGTTTCTAAAATCATAAATAAATTACGAATCATGAG
>JBGTUV010000142.1:0-3804 GCA_041938985.1 Candidatus Nitromaritima sp.
CTGGCTTTGGCTTCGTCCAAACACTGACGGTTCTGAAAACCATGCTGACGGCGAAATTGGGGATGCAATTGCGAAAGAATTTGGTAGTTTTGAAACTTTCAAAACAGAATTTAAAGCCATTTAACCTCATTCACAACATTTAATTTATAAGTTCAATTCAATTTTAAGATCTTCAACATGTTTAGCTTTACCGGTTACTTTTTCAAGTCACTTAATCAAGGGTTAGCCTTTTCCAAGGTACCGATAATTTTTTTATTCTTCTTCATACAAGATCCCTTTTAATTTAATTGTTGCATATTTAATAATGGACAATTTTATTATCTGGACTAAACCAAAATTCATAGGCTAAAGTATTAATTCCATTTATTTTAACTTGAGATGAAGCTTTTGTTATCCATTCTTTCAATTCATCTAATTTACCCTTTTTGATTTTTGCCTCGACATTTCAAGATATACCAATTCCCATATTATTTATAATTTAAATCCATTATTTTTAATTAATCAATTCGAAAATAGCCTCTATTTCAACAGCAACCCCTGTAGGTAACTGAGCAAATCCTACAGCACTCCTAGCATGATAACCATGACTATCCTTTCCAAAAATTTCATGATATAAATCTGATGCACCATTTATCACAAGGTGTTGATCAGTAAAATCTAAAGTTGAATTAACCATACCAAACAGTTTTAAAACCTTTATATTATTAAGACTTCCAACCTTTTGATGAATAGATTGTAAAATCCATATACCACACTCTTTAGCTGCAATATATCCTTGATCAACGTTTAAATCATCCCCAAGCTTTCCTTTTATTTTTGAAACATGCCCTGAGGTTATTAACATATTGCCATAACTCACTACCATATTCAAATAACCTTTTTCAGCATCATCACTAAACGGAATACCAAGTTCTTTTGCTTTATTTTCTGGATCCATAGAAACCTTTTTATTCTATTTTTAAAAAATTATTTAAATCAATACAATTTATGAATAATTCATAAATCAATTATCGTTATTTTTATTAATAAACTACTTTATTTACTAGTATTAGACAATAATGCCTTTCTGAGTCTATCAGCTATAGCATCCTCTTCTCCTGGTTGTAATGTTACGGGTGTTACCCATATTTCATCTTTATATCCACCATATCCAATATGAATAGGCGGATTCCCCCTTACGTGCTAAGTCGGGGCAGATTATTCCTGAGAAGTGTTAAAACGGAATGGTGCCAGTTCTTGTAAACGCAGAGCACGCCCCGGACGGTTGCCGGTGTGTTCACCGTCTTTCCAGACTATTCGACCGTTGACCATGACTTGTTCAATGCCCTGCGCGGGACAAATTGGGTCATCGAAAGTGGCGCTGTCTGTAATGGTGTCCGGATCAAAAATCACCAAATCTGCATAGTTTCCGGCCTTAAGTATGCCCCGATCCTTAAGACCAAAACAGGCTGCCGGTAAAGAGGTCATCTTCCGTACCGCTTCTTCCAGAGTGAACAGTTTGACATCCCGCACATAATGTCCCAAAACCCGTGGGAACGTTCCCCAAAGCCGTGGATGAGGGTGCGCGTCTGAAGGCAGTCCGTCCGAACCGATCATCGTATTTGGAAAGGCCAGGATACGGCGCACATCTTCTTCGTCCATCATGAAAAAGATTCCACCGCCAGGGCTGAGGGCTTCTACAGCTTCCTGTTCACTCATCGCGAGTTCCTCCGCAATTTCAGAGAGTTCCCTGCCTGCAGCTTCAGGGAACGGTTCTGACCAAGTTATCAACACCCTCTCTGGCAGTAAATTACCCATGGCTGAAAGTACGGTAGATCCGGCGGTATAGGGATAAGCGTCAAGTCCAAGTGGCTGCCCCTTACTCGCCTGATCAATCAGTGTGAGGGTTTCAGCAGAGCGTCCGTGATTGGGAGCTCCGCTGCATTTGTGATGCGAAATCACCACTGGAATTTGCGCTTCGGCACCAATAGCAAAGGTTTCACGCAAAGAGTCTGCAATCCTTTCACCTTCGTCACGCATGTGAGTCGTGTGTAAAGCTTTGTGCTCATAAAGGGCGTGAGCGAGTTCGATTACCTCTGAGGTTGGCGCTGCGTTTGCGGGAGCATAAAAAAGTCCGGTACTCATTCCGCAAGCACCGGCTTCCAGGGAATGCTCCAGCAATTTCCGCATCTTCCGGATTTCTTTTCCAATTGCCGGACGATCATAAGAATCCATGACGGCTGCCCGGAGGGTGGTATGTCCAACCTGGCAAACTGCGTTGAGAGAGGGAGGATTTTCAGTTAATGCCAGAAGATACTTGCCAAAATCGGCAAAAAATTGATCCTCGCGATCAACCAGTATATCGAGTGGAGGAGGTGGACTTTGGTCAATTCGCAAAGGTGCTAGGCTGATTCCGCAGTTTCCTGTAACCACAGTGGTTACGCCCTGACTGACCTTACAATTCATCTTTGGGTCAGAGAGCAAAACTCGGTCATCATGGGTGTGTGTATCTACAAATCCGGGACAAACCGCTTTTCCAGCAACATCGAGTTCACGACCTGCCTGAAGATCTCCCAACTCACCCACCGCCAGTAGCCGATCATCCAGAATGGCAAGATCGCCGTATTGAGAAGAAGCGCCTGTACCGTCTATCAGACGGGCGTTACGCAGAATAAGATCAGTTTTTTTAGTTTGAGACATTTAGTTTTTTAGCTACTGTCTGTAATCTTTATTTTATTCATAATTTTTCCTCAATAAGTTGAACGTCCACCACTCAAATCGAAGACCCCTCCGGTCGTGAAAGAGTTTTCTTCAGAACAAAGCCAAGAAACCATTGAAGCTGCTTCTTCTACTTTTAAAAAACGATTTCGAGGAATTTTGCTTAACATATACTGGATATGTTCTTCGCTTATCTGTTCAAAGATTTGGGTTTTAGCTGCAGCTGGTGTTACACAGTTAACAGCAATATCATAGTCTGCCAGTTCTTTCCCAAGCGATTTTGTGAGAGCTATTACTCCTGCTTTTGCAGCGCTATAGGGGCCAGCATTGGGATTCCCCTCCTTACCAGCAACAGAGGCTATATTTACAATACGACCATAGTTTTGTCCTATCATAAGAGGAGTTACGGCGTGCAAACAGTTGAAAACACCTGTTAGGTCAACACTTATCACTCTTTCCCACTCCTCAGGTGGGTATTCCCAAATTTTCCCTGATGGACCTGCAATGCCTGCGTTACAAATAAGAAGCTCAATACTACCAAGAGAATCTTTTGTCTGTTTGGTTGCCTTTTTTACAGAATCAAGATTGGTCACATCCATAACCACATATTCTACATTTCCTTTTGAAACTAGAGTATTTGCAGTCTTTTTTACTAATGTTTCATCACGATCCCATAGGCTTACTGAAGCTCCAGACATTAGTAGGCGTTCTGCAATTGCTAAACCTATGCCTTGGGCTCCACCTGTTATTACAGCTTTTCTATTTTGCAAATCAATTTTATTCATAAAAAACCTTTAAAGTATTATTATTCGAATTGAAAAAGAGAAACTTCAGTATTTTCATATAATTTCAATATGCATTTGACACATAATTATACCCAATCTGAATGAATAGTCCTAGACGATACTTTAGATGTTGCAAATTTGTTGCAATTAAACGATGAAAGTTGACTTATTAAAACACTTCAATGCCTGATATTTATGGACTTGACGAGGGGGATTTTGGAAGTAAAGGGCCTTGAAAGTTGACTTAACCTTTCCAGTAAGTGCAACAAAATTGCAACAATTACTTCAGTAACACTTTATGCCACTGAAGAAATACGTTGAA
>JBGTUV010000143.1:0-3780 GCA_041938985.1 Candidatus Nitromaritima sp.
AGTGTTTTAGTTAGACCTTTCTTTAAATGTTTCAGACTCCCCAAGTCTGTAAGTATGCTGGATTTTATGAACTCAACTTCCATTTCTAGTTCAGATGTCTCAAGCGATTTCGCTAAAACAGGTATCATTTCTTTTGTAGCGTTTCGTTCATTCCTCTCAATCTTGCTTAAGATAGAGGTGTCAATATCAAGTTCAGCAGCAACCTTCCTCAAAGGGAGTCCCAGTTCTTCTCTTCTGTTTCTAAGGTATTCTCCAAAAGAATTCATCTTGTCTTTTTTGTTTGGACGATTTCGTCAAATCTAAGGTTATTCTCATTATTTTCCATGCACGAGGAAAAAAATTAGGCTCTTTTGGTTGCTAAGCGTCAGTCCGTGTGTTGGTGCAACCAAATGTGCCTAATTGCGCGTTGGTCTTTTCGCATGAAGCACATCATAAAAAATAGAATCAAAGCAGCCAGACGGGCTAAAACAGGTCTTTTTTGCGCTGTTCAAGGGCTTGTGCAACGGTTACCGGTGTTGGCAATAGTTTTTTTAAATTGGATTTAAATTAATCGCCATAATTGCATTATCGTATCTAATATATAATTGATATAATTTTTTCTGTTCATCATTTCTTATTTCTACAATACATTCTTCTCCTTCTTTATCAACACAGTTAAATGATACAACTATTCCAAGTTCTTTATTTGGGTCTTTTTTAGAAATTATTTCATAGACCTCTTTAGGTTCAGAGTATATCGTTATGTTCTTTAAATCTCCATTAACAATAACTAAAGTTTCAAATTTTTCCCAATTGGACCAATTTCCTTCTCCAATTTTATGAGAAGCTTCTGTAGTTCTCATCTTTATAATTTGTCCTTGAATATTAAACGAAAACAAGGCAAATAGTAGAATTGTAAATAATTTTTTTGCCATAATTTATTTCTGTTTTTTCTTTAGACGTTTAATGTATTGTCTAATGGACTTATTATACTTCCTCGTCGCTTTTTTTAAATACCATTCTGCGTCAGCTACAGAAATCCATTTTGTCCCAAAAAGAGGATTCAGATAAGATTGAACCTCATATAAATCGCTTCTGAATTGTGAGTCAGTTGTATTTTTGATATAATAATCAACTTTACTTTTTAATGATGCGGATGATTCTGCAATGCTATTTGATAATTGTTGTGTTTGCGCCTTATAGTAATTTATATCAGTAATTGGTTCATATCTTGCGGGTTGAGTAGGTTTTGAATATCTATTAACTTGAGAATAGCTAATAGCAGAAAGGAATAAAAATGTGATGTATATTAATCTTTTCATAATCTTTAATTTTTCCCGGAGTATAAAAATTCAGCCAATGATTCTGAACTCCAGCTATTACTAAATATTGGTTTTATAGGTGTTATGGGAGTAATTGGCTTTATAGGCGTAATTTCTTGAATACTTTTTATGGGTTCAATACTTGTTACCATATTAACAGCACCTTTTCTCGCTCCCACAGCATTTCCATTTTTATCTCTGATAATCCCATCTTCATACCAACCTAAAAATTTTCCATTAAATCCAAACACACACATATCATTTCCGTCATTTTCTAAAAAAGCAACTGGTTTTCCATTCCATAGAAAGATTGTTGCTTCTTCATCGTAATCAATATATGCTATTGCTTTTCCTCCACTATCATAAAGTGTGATTTCTTGTGCACTAACTTCTAGTGCCAAAAAAACCAAAAAAAGTATTATTGTGTACTTTCTCATTGTTATTCAAATTATTGCCAACGGTTTGGCTATGAGCAGTTGGGGATTTTTTCGCCCTTACTTTTCAGTTTGGCACGGACTTTAATTTAATGTTTTAATTTTCGTCTAAACACATAATACCCCAATTGCTTATAGCCGTTGTGCCTGTTGCACAAGTTAGCCAAAAAAGGCGGCATGGCGATCTTGTGGATCCAAAAAAGGATCGTAACTTATTGCCATGCAAGGCAAAAAACAACATCAGGAAAAATTGTTCAACAGCTTTCAGTTGAGCGATCGGGTTCCCAAGGAAAACTTTTACCGTCGCCTACGGGAAGTTTTGCAATTGGATTTTCTCTACCCCTTGACCAAGGGATATTACGGACCCAGCGGCCAAAAAAGTATCGACCCCGTAGTGTTCTTCAAGCTCTGTCTTGTGGGCTATCTGGAGAACATCATCAGCGACCGTAAGCTCATCGCCCATTGTTCGATGCGTTTGGACATCCTCTTTTTCCTTGGTTACGACATAGACGAGGAACTCCCTTGGCACAGTACGATAAGTAGGACACGCCAGCTGTTCCCGGAAGCAGTGTTCGAGGAAGTGTTCACCAAGGTGCTGGCCATGTGCGTGGACAAGGGCATGGTCAGCGGCCATACCCAGGCCATCGATTCCGCACCGGTAAAGGCCAATGCCAGTATGGACACCCTGGAGCTGAAAGTGCCCGAAGAGGAATTGGAGTCCCATTTGCGCAAGGTGCGCGCCATCAGTTCGATGGACAAAGTAGAACCGCACAGAAAATCGAAGAACGACAGGTCGGACAAAGGACAGCGGAGCATTACGGCGGACAAGAAAGAACTGGACGCCATCGAAAGCAGGAACAAAAAGTGGGCGAAGGACCAGGACCAACGTCCCGGTGCCGGGAACAAGGGCAGCAAGTACACCAGCAACAAGACCCATTACAGCCCTACCGACCCCGATGCCAGGATAAGCGTAAAACCGGGCAAGGCCCGGAAGCTCAACTACTGTTCACAGCTGACGGTGGATGCCGGCCACCACGTGATCACGGACATCAGGGCCTACCATGCGGACGGGAAGGACAACCAACACCTTCCGCACATCGTAAAGCGCGTAAAGCGCAGGCTCTGGAAAGAAGGCCTGGTATGGGAGAACTGTGTGGCCGATACCGGTTATAGCAGCGGTGAGAACTATGCGATGCTGGAGGGTATGGGCCTTAAAAGCTTTATACCTCCCCACGGTACCTACAAGGGCGGCCCGGAGGGGTTCATTTACGTAAAAGCGGAAGACCATTATCTGTGTCCCCAGGGCAAGGTGGTTCCCTTCAAGAAGGTGTTTTTGGACAGTCGCACCAAGACAAAAAAGAAGTCGTACCGTGCATCGAGCAAGATCTGCAGGGGCTGCCCGTTAAGGGCGACATGTCTGGGAAAGGTGAACGAGAAACAGTTCTCGGTGACCTACTACCGTGAAGAATATGAAAGGAACATCGCAAGGGTCGAAAGCCCACAGGGCCGCTACATGAAGGGCAAACGCCAGAGTACGGTAGAACCCGTGTTCGGCACCCTGACGCAGTTCATGGGACTGCGAAAAGTAAATACGATAGGCCTGAAACAGGCAAATAAGTGTATGCTGATGGCCGCCATGGCCTACAACCTTAAAAAATACCTGAAGTTCGAACAAAAACATCCAAAAAGCGGGGCGGGACAACTTGCTTTGACCAATATGCTGAAAAACGCGCTTATCTTCCTCCTAGGATCTCTTGAAAAAGACCCAAGATCCTGTATCCGATGTTGACGGAAAAATAAAAAAGCCCCGTAAAGAGGCTTAGAATAATCCGTTTTGTTGCTCATCAGGGGCTTGTGCAACGTTTACCGTTGTTGTGCGTTCGTGCTTTTTGTTTTTAAGCCCATCTTCTAATAGCTGCAACTATACTTTCTGTATTCCACTTAACATCTTCTTTTGACCTAGATGTTACAACTGTTGAAATTCGTTCAGCTCCTCTTGGTGCTACACCAATTATTGGTACATTATTTTTTATAGCTGTATCTAA
>JBGTUV010000144.1:0-3777 GCA_041938985.1 Candidatus Nitromaritima sp.
GTCGGTACTACTGGGAATGATAGCTCGCAATACAGAAGCCGAAATTAATGTGATTGCCCTTATTGGAGAGCGTGGAAGGGAGGTCAAGGAGTTCATTGAAGAAAACTTAGGACCAGACGGCTTGAAACGCTCAATAGTAATTGCTGCCGCATCGGATCAACCTCCCCTCGTTCGTCTCCGAGGAGCTTTTATAGCCACAACAATTGCCGAGTATTTCCGTGACCAAGGAAAAGATGTCCTCTTGATGATGGATTCAATCACTCGATTTGCTCTAGCACAAAGAGAGATTGGTCTTTCAGTTGGAGAACCACCTACCACGAAAGGCTATCCGCCCTCCACATTTTCAATGCTTCCTAAAATCCTAGAACGTGCTGGGACTAGTGAAGGAAATGGAACGATCACTGGTCTCTATACCGTCTTAGTAGAGGGTGATGACATTAGTGAACCTGTTTCCGATGCTGTCAGGGCAGTACTGGATGGACATATTGTTTTGGATAGAGAATTGGCCGCACACAATCATTATCCAGCTATCGATGTCCTTGCCAGCGTAAGTCGCCTGATGATCGATGTCATACCCAAGGAACATTATGATTTATCTATGAAGCTGAAAGATTTTTTAGCTACCTATAATGAGGCAAAAGATCTCATTAATATTGGAGCCTATGCTAAAGGAAGTAATCCAAAATGGGATATAGCCATTGAAAAAATAGACCGTATAAATGAATTTCTCAAACAGGGAATCATGGAAACCGTTAGCATGGGAGAAAGTTTGAGTATGTTAAAAGAAATTGTGGAGACTTAAGGTATGAAATTTCGATTTGAAACTCTTTTGAAAGTTCATAAAAACAGAGAGAACCTTTTGCAAAAACAGCTAGGTGATATCCTTGCGCATAAGCAAAAACAACAAAATCGACAAGATCTTTTAAAGGATGCCCGAAACAATGAAATCAAACAGGTCAACCAACGTATGACTCAAAACACAACTATTGATACTCACTTTCTTTATGATATGTTTTTTGAAGGTAACTACTTACAAAATAACCGCCAAAAAAAAATAATTTCTGAAATAGATACGCGGGCCGAAGCTAAGCGAGAAGAATTGGTTGAAGCTAGTCGAAAAAGGCGAACCATGGAAATTCTCAAAGACCGCGATTTAGAACAATATAGAAGCAAGTTAGCAAAACTGGAAACCGAATCAATGGATGAAATTGCTTCTAACTACTGGCATTTAAACTCATGAACCGACCACTTAAATTAATAGTATTCTCCGCCCTGTTTCTCCATTTATTAGGTATATTCCTGAACTCTAAAATCTCTAATAATGTATATACGGTTAGAGGAAATCTGGCATTCGCCCAAGAAGAGGAACAAAAAGAAGAAGCGCAACCAGAAGAACCAAAAAAGGAGGCTGAAGACGACCAAAGTACCGAAGATAAAAAAGGTGACCCACCAAAAGAAGGTGAAGAAAAAACCCCCGAAAAAATCAAACTTCCAAAACAAAATACCTCTATCAATCCAGAAACATTTCGTATGATGGAAATGATCGAGAAGAAAAAAAAAGAACTTGAAAATCGGGAAAAAGAACTAGTTTCCAAGGAACAGCAGCTAAAAACCCTAGAAGAAAATATTCAAAAAAATCTAGAAAAAATCGAACAAGCTCTAAAGGAAAGCAAGGAACAGTTCGGAGAGAAAGAAAAAATTATCAAGAAGAATGTTGATTCGCTGATTAAAGTATACTCATCTATGAAAGCGCCCGAAGCGGCCAAATTGATAGCGGCCATTGATGAAGACCTAGCCTTAAGAATTATTTCCGGGATGAAAGACAAAGTCGCTGGACAGGTACTCAGTCAACTCGATGTAAAGGTTGCTAAAGCGATCACCGAAAAACTTGCAGGGAAGAAAGAGACAAAGCCTAAAAAACAACCTTAAAATAAATTTTTATCCAAACCAAATATTATTTTGGTGCGACAACTCCGAACGAAATTATCATCTTCAACCCCTCTTCAACTGTCATTTTAAGAAAATTGACATCCTCTATCGGAACGGCAATGACAAACCCAGTTGTCGGGTTGGGAGATGTAGGCACAAACACATTAACTGACCGTTTCCCAACCATTTTAAAAACCATATCTGGTGTGTTACAGGCTACAATTCCCACAGTTTTCAGAGGGGAACGAGGGTACGTAATCAGTACCATTTTTTCAAACGTGGGTGTTTGGGATTGAGAAATCGTGTCTACCACTTTTTTAATCGTAATGTATATAACCCGAACGAGCGGGATTTTATGTAGCACTAATTCACCAAACTTGAATACCTTCTTGCCAAAAATGTTAGTCGCAATCAAGCCTATTAAAAAAACAAATAAAATGAGGAGCAAAAAACCCATGCCGGGAACAAAATACCCGTTAAAATTTTCCATAGCCTTCTCGTTTATTAGCTTAGAAACTACTGGAACCATCATCTCATCTATACGCGTAATCACAAATTCGAGAATAATATAGGTGAGTGCAACAGGAACCGTTACCAAAAGTCCGGCGATTATATTTTTTTTTATGGCGCCTTTTAGCTTCTGCATAAAAACAAGCCTTTTTAATCTAGAGAAATATCCTTAATTACTTAATAATATTCTTTAACTCCTTCTAAAAGCCTCATCAAAAGATTCCCCATACTGAAGGCAGATAATTGTTTTATTTCTTTCGTAACAACCGTGGATCAAGTTGTAATTTTTACAAGAAAACCAAACACTGGCAACCCTTGCTACCTCTATTGAAAATTATTTTCCCGAATGCCGTATCGACTTTATCTGATCACTTTAAATCCTAAACTTAGCATCAAAGCCATTCGCCACATCTATACCGAGGCATATCGAGCCACGACAAATCCTATGTTTTTTTGAATGTAGTATAGCAGATGCAATCTGCCAGGGAAGGCTATTCAGGCTGAGATCTCACAAGGATCAGCAATGGGAAGTTCTTCGTTAACTAACGTCTTACTTTTATGGGATTGATTGGCAGGTTGCGGATAACGGAATGTTTTCCCTTCATAATTTTTAATGATAACTTCTTTTTCATTGTGCTCCATAACTGTATTTGGCAGTAAGCGAACTTTCCCGCCTCCACCTGGTGCATCAATCACAAAATAAGGAACTCCCATACCAGAGGTGTGTCCCTGCAAGCCACTAATAAGATCGAGACCCTTTTGCACGTTAGTTCGAAAGTGCCCGGTTCCCAACGCCATATCAGCCTGATAAATATAATAGGGCTTTACCCGTATTTTAAGTAACTTCTGCATAAGTTCTTTCATAACTTTAGAGTTGTCGTTGACCCCTTTCAAAAGAACTGTCTGGCTTCCTAGTGGGATTCCCGCATCAGCCAGCATATTACAGGCTTTTTCCACCTCCGGCGTGATTTCATCCGAATGATTAAAATGAATATTAAAATAAAGCGGATGATATTTTTTTAGGATTTTGCAAAGTTCTGGAGTTACCCTTTGCGGAAGAGTTCCTGGTACTCTGGTTCCTATGCGGATGATCTCCAGATGTTCGATACTTCTCAATTCGCTAAGAATTCGATTTAGCTCCTTATCAGGGACCAAAAGTGGGTCACCTCCAGACAAAATCACGTCGCGTATTTCGGACGACAGCAGCACGTGGCCGAAGAATGGCGGCAAGTTCGAGGTACCCAATTTCGAGCTGACTGATGGGTTGGACTTCAACCGGCTCGACACGCGCCGTAACCTGCTTGGCGGCTTTGACAAGATTCGCCGCGATATCGATAG
>JBGTUV010000145.1:0-3772 GCA_041938985.1 Candidatus Nitromaritima sp.
ACTCAGCATGATATCAACAATGATGGTAGAGATGATTTGATTACTTCTAGTACTATGAACGATGTAATTAAAATATTTCTTAACAATGGAGGAAATGGATTCATTTCTCTTGAAGACGCTGCTGCCGAGAAAGGTCCAGAGTACATCGTTCCAGGAGACTTTACCGGCGACAACATTCCTGACCTTGCGGTAGCTAATCGAAGAGATGCCTCTATTTCTATTTTGCAAGGTAGGGGGAATGGAACCTTTATTTTCCCTCACTTCAACTATCCTGTGGGAGCCAACGCAAGAGCCATGGTCGGGGCGGATTTTAATGACGATGGCCTAACTGATTTAGCCTTACTCATTTACGACAAGCAAATGCTGGAAATCATTTTAAGGAAAAATAGTCTTCCTGATCAAATTGATTTTTGAGTTCTTCCTGATCACTTGCATTTCATCTACGACTCATCAAAAGCAGCTTTATTTTTAAAGATAAAGAATCATCAACCGTGTCGGATCCTTTAAGGTGACGAAATGCAGAGCGAAATAATCCCGCTAAAAAAACTATCTTGTAAAGGAATCGTAGCGCCAGATTCCAAAAATAGGAATAATATTTAGAATAAAAATATAGATTGCTTTTATATGCCTCCACAATAACTTTTTCACGGTGATTATCTTGATGAGTACTTTGACCATGTAGATGCTGAACTGAAGTTTCCTGGAAAAAGCATATTTTTTTTCCACCTTGTCTGGCTCTTCTGCAAAGGTCGTCTTCCTCATTGTATAAAAAATAATTTTCATCCATCAGCCCAATCAACTCAAACAATTCTCTTTCTGCAACAAAACAGCAGCCAGAAATCACTTGAACCTCGTTTGCTTTCATTTCCTCCATTTTTTTCAGTTCGAGAGATAGATCATAAAGATCTAGTATTTTTAATACTGCATCTCGCGGAGTATCTTCCCACAGACGAATAGGGCAGGGCTGATTGCTTTGATCAGTAATTCCGCATCCAAGAATTGAAAACTCTGGGTGCGCCTGCATATAGGTATTAATTTTTTTAAAACTATTTTCAGTTAACATGGTATCCGGATTCAAAAAAACAATCTTTCTACCTTTGGATAAAATAATTCCTTGGTTATTGGCTGCCGAAAAACCACGATTATATTTATTGGCAATTATCTTCACATCGTGAAACTTTTTAGTGACAAGTTCCACCGTTCCATCTTCCGATGCGTTATCAATAACTATCACTTCATAGCTAATTTCCTTGGTATGCTTTTGTACCGAACTCAAACAACGCAAAAGAATCTCGCGGGTATTAAAGCTTACTATTACAATCGAAATATCTATTACTGCAGGTTGTGAGAATTTAAATTCGGGGGAAGCCAAGAATTTTACCTATCGGATTTACTGGAGAAAAGTATTCACAATTATTATTTAAAATAGAATAGCGATGTCCCTCTATAAATGTGATGACTCGCAATCTACGTTCAAATTTTCTAACCCATGATAAATTTTCGATCTTCACGAAAATTACCATCTTTATTGTAATATTCTTTCAAATTATGCCAACTCAAATGAATGTCGCAATCCTGACAAAGGGGAACTTCAAATCTCTTCCTCCCTACCATCTGGTTTCGAAAATTTTTCATCTTCGAACCATTCCATATTTCGCTAATGGAATCTGATTTTAAATCACCAACAATTGTCTGTGAAAACATATCGGCGCAGCACAGAACCACACTGCCATCCCAGTAAACGACCATCCATTTCCACAACTGTGTACACGGAGCAATATTCGTCTGATTAAATCGTTTATGTGTGAATTGGGTTTTACTAGTTTTGGGAATTTCATACTCCTGGAGAAAAGACTCTTTATCTAGCTTTCCTGCCCAATTTGAAATGATATTGTCATCGATTGAGTTCAGCACCACAGAACAGTCGTGAGAAGTAATAATTTTAAATAGTTCCTGCCTCATAGTTTCTTCTACCGTTTTCATTGTCTTGATCCGAATGTTAACAGGAACCGGATGTGCCGCCTGACTGTTTAGTTCAAGGAAGGTCACTATATTTTTACTCACAACATCGAAACTCATTTTCTTCACATCTTCAAAAGTCTTCTTATCAAGTTCATCAAGGCTGATGTCTACCCCTACTCCATTGTCTAATATTACTGGGATGACATTGTCATTTAGAAAAAATCCGTTTGTAAGAACCTCTATCTTATGAATCTCAGGATAACGGTGCAGGTATTCAATGCGCTCCTTAATATGTTTGTCCATCAATGGCTCACCGAATGTTCCAAATGTAAGAACTCCACCTCGCGGCCCGTAATCATCTATTATCTTTCGATACACATCCATATCCATGGAACCAACATTTGTGAGATCGGGATTCGGGCACCAAACGCATTTCGCGTTGCAACGATTGGTGGTGTCTATCAATATTGCACCAGGCCATTCTTCCAATGTTTTTGCCAGAGGCCGGATCGAGCCATCAAAAAGCGACGAATCGTAGACTTTACGTCGAAAGTAATCCATGGCAAGAAAATAGGGCACCTTCTTGATCCATTTTTTCACCATATTGCAATAAGGGTTTTTATTTTTCTGCTTATTTGAGGCAATCGAAGGAAACGACTCTGTTCCAAAATTTTCTTTTTCTAGTGTGGGGGTTTCATTCATGGGGATTTCCTAGGTTTCTAATCTTAACGGATATTGAATTGGATTCCTAAAGAAGCAAAGACCTATCTTTCTCTTTTACATATCACTGTGCAACTCATACAAATCAATCATTTTGTTTGCAGCCTTATCCCAGGTAAATTTCTGTTGAACCACCATTTTTGCTGCCTTTGCCATGGATTCAGCATGTTGAACGTTTTCTAAAATAAAAATAATTGCCCTTGCAAGTGCATCTGCATCGTTAACGGGTACCAACGTTCCTGTCACCCCTTGCTCTATATTTTCTGGCACAGCCCCGCCACTTGCAGCAATAACTGGTAACCCAGCCCCCATCGCTTCCACCACAGATAACCCAAAACTTTCGACTCGGGAGGGAAATATCCCTAGACTACTTCGTGCCGTTAGATTTTGAATTTTAGTACTGCACAACCAACCCGTAAATTCCACTCGATCTGTCAAAGAAAGGTCCGCAACCAATGATTTATACTCCCTTAATCGGTTGCCTTCACCCACTATGGTCAGGCTTACATCTTTAATCATTTTTGAAACCGTTTTTAAAGCATGAAAAAGCTCCCGAAGACCTTTTTCTTCTTCTATTCGACCCCAAAATAAAAGCGCCGAGCCGAAAGATGGTTTTCTCTCCACTTCAAACCAAGAACTCTCCACTCCTGGAGAAATCACCTGTATCTTATTGGCACAAGTATTATTTATTCCTTTCATAATGAGATCGCGAGAAAAGTGGCTGAATGCCACAACTTGGTCCGCTTCACGAATCGCCTGTCGTAAAAGATAGGTATTGAGACTTTTTAAAAGTCGAATCGGTCTCATCATTCCTTTTAGCATTCCTGTAATTGGTATATCTGGAGTATGCGAGGTGAAAACGTAAGTAGATTTATTTCTTTTCGCTATCTTGCCAGTCCAATAGGCTTCCTCTGCATTCCCATGGATGACATCAAATTTTTCTTTTTCTGCTAGCGGACCTAACACATTTGAGAATGAAAAAATATTTAATGATTTACTTGCCTATGATAATCCCATTTTCAAGATTTTTAGTAAGAAATTCATTGCTAAACTAAAGGATTCCAAGGTAACAGATTTTTCAGAGCAATTA
>JBGTUV010000146.1:0-3767 GCA_041938985.1 Candidatus Nitromaritima sp.
TTTGTTAAGTGCTTATATTATGAACCGGTTTCAAACCACCATAACTGATTTTTCGACTGTTTTATTTTTCATTCCATTTGTACTGGGAATTTCTGGAAATGTGGGGCTTCAAGGCTCTACCGTAATCGTTCGAGGTTTGGCTACTGGGGACATTCAAAAAGATAACCTATTAACGGTAGTTAGGAGTGAGCTTGTGGTCGGCATAGCGAATGGGATTATTTTTGGATTTTTGTGCGGGTTTGTTATTGCATTAACAGCCACACCATTACTTCAAACATCACCACTTTTAGGAACCGCAGTAGGCTTGGGGATAGTGCTATCTGTATGTGTTTCAGCGGTCATTGGATCGACTGCACCAATCCTCTTTATAAAGATAAACGTAGACCCAGCAATTAGTTCAGGTCCATTCGTAACGGTAACCAACGATATTGCTGGCATTGCCATATATCTTTTAACAACATCATATATCTATTCAGCTATTTAATTTTTATCCATTATCTTTTTCAGCCAAGGTGATCGACATCAAATAAGCATCAACCTCCACATACTCGCCCTCAGATACATAGAAATCCTTAACCCTCCCGTCGACTTCAGAAAGCAAAGTAAAGTAACCCTCTGAAATAATTTCACATACAGGCATTCCTTTAATTACTTTATCGCCAGGATTAACCAGAAACTTATCAACTTTACCAGAGGTCATTGTTGGATACATGGCTGACATTAAAATATAATCTTCCATCAATGTGCCTTTCTAAAAAATAACAAAAATTAAATTAGCTCTACCCATAAACCAATAATAGGTATAATAAACAACATTACATTTGAATAAATTAATAATATTATCAAAAATTTCTGAAAAAAAAATCACGCATGAAATTAAATGTTGGAGATGTATTATTTGAATCAATGTCACAAAACATAGGAGCAATCACTAAAATTTTTGATCACCCAGACGGGAAAATAATCAAAATTCGATGGCGGATGGAGGGCCACCTTCCCCATGACACAGAGCATTCATATAAAAAAGTACTACGTTGCGTCAAAAACGGTGAATATGAACTAACTCCTAAAATTTCTACGAATAGCCAAGTCGAACCAGATAAATAATATATACTATCTCTATAGTATAATTATTGTTTATAGACAGTATGAGAAGGACGACCAGCTAAGATACTTTCTTTCCCCCAGTTTGTAACCTGTTTGAATTTATCAGATTGACAAAAATCATTGAAAGCATTTTCAGATCCCCACTCAGATGCGATTAGGTAAGACTGCCCATCATTAACATCTTTGTACAGAAAAGACTTCTCATGACCATCGATGCCATTCATTGCCTCAATTACCCCTGTGCAAGCTTTTTCAAAAACCTCTTCTTTTCCTGGTAACACCTTATAGTTCATTCCTATAGTAACCATCTAGCTCCTCAATTCATTTTTAAGTATTAATATTAAGCAACCAACTCAATTTCCCTGCAGAGCTCTTCACCGACAAGAAATACTTCATCAAATCCAAAGCGATCTTGGATGTAGCGTATGTTCTCACGTTTATTGCCCGTATAAACAGAAAGTGAATTTCTTGGAACCCGAAATAGTATTTTGTTAGGCATACGATTTAAAGAAAGGATTTTTTCAACCATTGAATCCAGACTCAACTGGCAATCAACAAGATAACGTAAGGAAGGATGAAACGGGCCAGCAACCAAGTTTTCTTCTAAAGAACGATCAGGCTGAACTCCTATCCTTATTACAGGAATATTGAATTGATTGAATAATGCCAGGGCATGTTTTAATGCATTAAGAGTCCTACCCAAAGACCAAGGAGAATACAAACCTTTTCGATACATTGAATATAACGAGGTATGGCGCAAAACTAATGTAGGATAAAGCCGCACAAAATCCGGTTTCATACTAATAACATCCATTACCGATCTTTGAAAACGTCTCTCATTGTCGCCAGGAAGGCCCAGCATTAACTGGAGGCCTAGCATGAAATTACGTTCTTTAAGCAAAGAAACTGATTTAAGTAAATCTACTCTAGAACATGGACGCCCAGACTCTTCAAGAACTTGCTCGCTTGTCGACTGCACACCCAACTCTACTGTCTTCACACCATAAGCCTTTATCAAATCAAGTCGTTCAGAATTAATAAATAATGGGTGAGTCGAAACACGAATAGCATCAACTCGACCATTATCAAGAAATGGTCTGACCACAGACAACAGAAATTCCTGTCTCTCCTTTGGCAGACCGGTAAAACTCCCACCGTAAAACGCAACCTCACATTTAGAAGCGCGGTTTGAATTAAAATCGGGGCCAAGGTAGGTTTTTAAAGTGTCCAAAACATGTTTTTCGTCTGCCGTGTATCGAGTGCCAGTAATATCAACTTGGCTACAAAAAACGCACCGGTAAGGGCACCCTTCGTGTGGAAGAAAAATTGGGACGATCAGCATTTTCTTTTTCTTCATACTCTTATAAACCTATTAATCTTTATCAGTTAAAAAGCCACTCAATGCCTCCTTTGCCGCATTCTGCTCAGCTTCTTTTTTGCTGCGTCCTTTCCCGGATCCCCGTACTTGACTGCAAATTTTGACATTAACATCAAACCGCTTGTCATGGCCCGGACCTATTTCCCCCACAACCTCATACAAGGGGACACAAGAAAATCTATTTTGTGTGTATTCTTGCAAATCACTTTTAAAATCTGTAGCTATACAGGCACCCCGATACTCATCAATTTTCTCAACCAACTTCGGCAAAAATACATCAGCAGTTGTTCGAAAATCACTATCGCAAAAAAGAGCTCCCACCAAGGCCTCATAAGCATTAGCAAGAATAGATGCTTTTTGCCTACCCCCAGAAAAAGATTCCCCTTTACCCAACAAAATATAACTACCTAGTTCTAAATTTTTTGCTAGTCCAGCAAGGGAATTTTCATTAACAACAGCTGCTCGAATCTTTGACAATGATCCTTCAGGCAAGTCTTGATACGTTAAAAACATATAATCAGCTACAATAAGGTCAAGAACAGAGTCGCCTAAAAACTCAAGCCTCTCATTATTTTTTAACGAGAGGAGAACCTCATTGGAATAGGACTTATGGGTGAGCGATTTGTTGAGTAGTTCGAGGTCTTTGAATTGATAACACAATAATCCCTGCAAAGGGATCAATGCATTAATTCGGTCTTCCTGCATTATATTTTTGAATTTAATTAATCAATCTCTTGAATACCAGAACAGCGTTAGTTCCACCAAATCCAAATGAATTTGAGATCGCTGTAGTGATCTTTACTTCCCTAGCCTGATTAGGAATATAATCCAAGTCACACTCAGGGTCAGGAGTATTATAATTTATGGTGGGTGGTAATATCCCGCGGCTTATTGCCAATAATGTATAAATAGCTTCTACACCACCGGCAGCTCCGAGTAAGTGACCAGTCATCGATTTAGTCGAACTAATGGATAGATCATAGGCATGATGTCCGAACGTAGATTTTATAGATTGTGATTCAGTAGAGTCTGCTCCTGTAGAGGTTCCGTGAGCGTTAATATACTGAACCTCGTTATTGTTTATGCCTGCATTTTTTAAAGCCAATTTCATACAACGAGCTGCTCCTTCACCGTTAGGCGAGGTAGACGTTATATGATACGCATCTCCATTCAATGCATACCCAATAATCTCACCATACACTTTAGCGCCACGCCTTTTTGCAGCCTCATACTCCTCTAATACTACAACGCCACACCCTTCTCCAATAACAAACCCATCTCG
>JBGTUV010000147.1:0-3745 GCA_041938985.1 Candidatus Nitromaritima sp.
ATTAAGAAAACAAAACAATTAAATGGAACTTGTTTTGAAACTTTCAGAAGGATTAATGTATATGCTAGAAAGTAGGGTCCAACATCACATAACACGGGTTAAATGGTTTCGTTCGGTTTTACCTCACTTCACTCAAATCCCTCCGTTTCGCTACAGGACTTCGTTTAGACCTATACGTTATATGAAATTCCGAACCCCGCTTTTAAATCAAGCATAAACTTTTTAAAAACATATTGTTTTTAGGTGACCCTGGGCACGCTGAAATTAGTGAACGCCACCGTGGTTATTTAGATGCTATTAATGAAGATGATTATAATCTTTTTATGAGTTCTATTACAACTGTTGCTACCGAAATGAACAATGATTTTGATTCATTACATCATAAAAGTTTATCATTACATTCACTGGGTCATCACTAATCATTGAATGATGAATAAAATAACAAACCAAAAAATCAATAAAATCCAAATATCGGGTGCATTAAGTTTATCAAAGTATCTGACTCTTTAAGAGCCTTTGCACCAACTTTCCCCACTCGATTTTGCCCTAATTTTAAAGATTTGAGATTGGCTAGATAAGGTGACTTGGCGATAGCTCTAGCCCCTAGATCGCCGATAAAGTTAAAGTTTAAATTGAGTTTTTTTAGTTGACCAAGATTTTTCGAATCTGCCAACGCTTTGGCCCCAGAGTCAGTAATTCTATTACCTGAGAGATTAAGAGAAAATAGACCTTTAAGCCCCCCTGAGTTTGCAATAGCTATGGCGGAGCGGTCCGTAAGGTTACTATCACTAAGATCTAGATCATCCAGTTTTGAAATATTAGAAAACCTGGTTAGCACCATAACCCCTAAATCCCCGTGTATCAAACTACCAATTTCATTTATACGTTTAGAGGTTTCTAAACCATTAATATTCTGCAAAATATTAAACTTCTCAAGCGCCTCGCTCCCAGTCCGGCTTAGCCGGTTGTATTCCAGACCAATTTCTTTTAATTTTCTTAAACTAGAAGACGCCGTTAAACTCTGCGCTCCCTCATCCCCAATCTCGTTATAGTTTAAATTTATTTCTATCAAACTAGATAAAGTGTCCGATTCTGCAATCGCCTTAGCCCCTTTGTCTGTGATTTTATTCCGATACAGGTTCAAAACTCGTAGGTTTTTAAATGTTGCTGACGAGGCTATGATTCTAGCGCCTCGATCGGTAATATGATTGTTCTCCAAGTAAAGTGCTGTTAATCGAACTAGCTTTCTCGATCCGGCAAGCGCACGAACACCTTCATCTCGAATATTTCCCTTGTAGATAATTAGTGTTTCTACACTTTCCAATAACGGGGACGTTGCTAAAAATTTTGCCCCATCATCACCTATCGATTTCTCATTGAGCCTAAGCACGCGATCGTTTCGCTTAAGCTTTAATGCAATATACTTTTCTATTTTTTCATCAGTCATTAACGCGCTTGAGTTAACAGCAAAACTTATGAAAAAAAAAAGGCCCCACAATGCTACCCATTTATCACAAAACATAAAAACCAACTCACTGATTATTAAGCAATGGAACTGACAACCTTTAAAACAACACTACTCATCACTATTATTTTTCTCAAGATCGTTTAATCGATTTTCTAGATCACGAACTTTACGAGATAGATCGGGAAGCTTGGGTAAAATCGTAACGCTCCTCTTCCAGGTATTCAATGGAAGAGCTGGAATTCCCCCATAGATACTATTACTCTTAATGTCACGCAGGGCCGCTGATTTGGCAGCTAGAGTCACATTATCGCCCACAGTTACATGGTCAGAAAGGCCAGCCTGTCCTGCTAAAACAACATGTCGCCCAAGGTTACAGCTACCAGCAATTCCTACTTGTGCAACCAAAATGCAATTCTCTCCGATCGTGCAGTTATGAGCGACTTGAACCAAATTGTCAATTTTAGTTCCTTTTTTTATCAAGGTTGTTCCCGTCGCCGCTCGGTCTATACAAGAATTAGCACCTACTTCTACGTTATCTTCAATCACAACATTTCCAATCTGATTGATTTTGACATGAGTTCCTTTTTCATCCACCGTATAACCAAACCCGTCCGAACCAATCACAACACCAGCATGAAGAGTAACGCGACTTCCTATAATTGAATTGCGATAAAGAGTCACATTGGAATGAATAAGAGTACCATTCCCAAGTTCACAGTTATCGCCAATTACTGTTCCAGCGCAAACCACTACATCATCACCGATCCGAACATTATCGCCTACACATACCAAGGGAGCCAGCGCGACTCTCTTGCCTAGTACTACACTAGCTCCAAGCATAACTGAGGAGTGAATTCCTGGTTTTGGTTTTGGCTCAGGGTGAAAATGCTCAAGTAGTCTGGCAAATGCTAGCTCCGGGTTAGAGGAGATAACCTGGCTTATACCTACCTCTTCTTTAGTACCCACTAAAACAGCTGAAGCTTTAGATTCTTTAAGTTTGTCGATAAATTTTTTTCCTTTGGAAAACGTAATGTGCCCTTTTTTTGCAGTTTCTATAGAGCTCACGCCAGTGATCTCTATAGAAGAATCTCCTTCGACCGTTCCATTTATTTTTTTTGCGACATCACCCAAGTTCATAAATTCACCTTTCAAAATTTGCCAGTTGGGTTTTTTTATTCGTCAAAAAACTTTCAAACAAAAGCACGCTTTTCTATCGGGTTAATAACACCGCCTACAAGCTCAACAACACGATTCATTTTCGAAGCAATTCGTTGACTGTGCGTTACAATCACTACTGTTTGCTGAAGTTTATGATTGAGGGATTGAATCAGCTCTATTAAGGAGTCGCTTGCCTTTTGATCTAAGTTTCCGGTCGGCTCATCCGCGAGTATGAGGTCCGGCTTATTTATAAAGCATCTAGCTAAGGCCACCCGCTGACTTTCCCCGCCAGAAAGTTCTCCAGGTTTATGGTGTAACCGGTCCTTGAGCCCAACCTGAACCAAGAGCTCTTCTGCCAGTTCGCGAGCTTCTCTTTTCTCAACCCTGCCAATCAGAGCTGGGAACATGGCATTTTCCAATGCTGTAAAATCAGACAGCAAGTTGAAAAACTGGAACACAAACCCCACTCTTTGGTTTCGAAAGCTTTCTAGGTATTCGCTTCCTTTAGAACAAATATCATCACCACGGAATAAAACCTGTCCCTTTTCCGGATGGTCCAACCCGCCAAGAACATGTAATAAAGTACTTTTCCCAACCCCTGAAGCACCTATAATGCCTAACATTTCCCCGGCTTTCAATTTAAGGCTGGCTCCCGACAACACATGGAGCAATTGACTAGAAATCTTATAACTCTTGTGCAAATTCGTGGCTTCAAGCAAGTGTGGAGTAATAATTTCTTTGGAATTTAAATTATTCATAACGCAATCCAACAACTAGGTCGAGTTTTGATGCCCGCCAAGCTGGATAGAGAGATGCGACCAAACAAATTACAATCGAAAAAATAATAATTAAAAAAGAATCCATATACTGAATTTTAGATGGAAGGCGATCAAGATAGTAAACATCACTCGGAAATGCCACAATCCCGAAGATAGATTCTATAAAACCAACTATTTCATTTAAGTTGGGGACGATAACAAAGCCAGTCGCACAACCCAAGAATGTTCCCACAAGGCCAATAACTAACCCTTGATAGCTATAAATTTTCATTATACTGCTACAACTAGCCCCCATAGACTTTAAAATCGCTATTTCTTTAGCTTTTTCCATTACCAACAT
>JBGTUV010000148.1:0-3740 GCA_041938985.1 Candidatus Nitromaritima sp.
GAAAGACGTTTGCAGCAAATGTCCTTTTTCCACCACCAAAAAACTTCAGAGCAAAATCTACTAAAAAGGAGCTACCTCGAGAGCGTATGATCCGTTCCGTTACAAGAGGACGGTCCGGCACCGCCATGATGCCCTGGGAAAGTATCCTTAGCAAACAAGAAATCCATTCGGTAGTGAACTACATTCGACAAAATTTGATGGGACTGCATAAATAAAGCAACCAACTAATGGGTTTGAGAGGGTTGCTTTTTTTCAGAAAAACCTAACCAAGGTTCACATCTTCAACTTTTTCCCTAATTTATCTTCTACCGAGGCTATTTTTGATGTCAACCGACCTTTTTTCCCCTCTCGATAATCGATTTTCACTGAACAAGTGATACGCTTGCAGTCGGACCTCATTGTTTCATAGCACCTCTTTACTACAGTCATAACCTCATCCCATTCTCCCTCAAGAACTGTACCCATAGGGTTGAGGCGGTAATCAACTCCACTTTCCGAAATTATCTTAAGTGATCTGCTTACATAATTACTTACACTTTCTCCTTTATCCATGGGCGACATACTAAATTCCAGAAGCACCATACTTTTTACCCTCCACAGAGTTTATCAATTTAGATTATTTTTTAGCTACATCTTGTTATGAAGATATTGAATAACTGTTCCTAAAAAAGGGCGCCTTATCACAAAAAATTACTTGCATTTTAGACCCATGATATGAAATTATCAGTAATTCAATTCGAAATCCAGACGGGTTGTCGAAAATCCAAGTAAAGGCGGTATGGCTCTTTGGCCAAGATTCGTGATATTCGCAACAACATAGATCAAATCGATGATCAGTTGCTTAAGCTGATAAATAGACGTGGTGAACTTGCTATAAAAATTGGGCAGGAAAAATCCCGGGGAAATAGTTCAAAGCATTTTCACGTTCCACACCGAGAACACTCAATCATTGAGCGGATCACGCAAAACAGTAATGGGCCGTTTCCCGATGAATCGCTAAAGTCAGTATTTCGTGAAATCTTCTCAGCCACTCTTGCCCTTGAAAAACCTCTCCGCATAGGTTTTCTCGGCCCTGAAACAACTTTCAGTCATCAAGCAGCGATACAACAATTCGGACACTCATCTAAGTTCGTAGCAAATCCTAATATTGAATCTATCTTCCGACAAGTCGAAAAAGGCGGATGTGATTATGGCGTGGTTCCTGTTGAAAATTCCATCGAGGGAGTAATCAACCTAACTTTAGATTGTTTTGTTGATTCACCTTTATTGATTTGCGACGAAGTAAAAAGTGTTATCTCACTTTACCTGCTTTCCAAAGCTAAAGACCGAAAAAAAATAAAAACTATATACTCTCACCCGCAACCCTTAGGACAGTGCCGCCAATGGCTAAATTTTAATCTACCAAACGCACAGCAAATTTCCACCTCTAGCACGGCTAGCGCGGCAAAAACGGTAGTCAGAAAATCAACTTGCGCTGCCATCGCAAGCAAACTCGCTGCAGAGATATATAATTTAAACATCGTTGCGGAAAATATTCAAGACAGGGTCGAAAATTACACCCGTTTTCTGGTTATCGGCAAAGACGAGGCTAAGAAAGTCAAACAGAACAAAACCTCAATTATGTTTTCTATTCGAGATGAAGCAGGTTCTCTCCTTAGGGTTTTGAAACTATTCGCTCGCAATAAAATAAATCTAACAAAAATTCAATCACGTCCACTTAGAGACCGACCTTGGAAATATCTGTTTTATGTGGATATAGAGGGGCACATCCAAGATACAGCAGTCAAAAGGTCCGTAGAAACACTAGAAAAAATGTGCCTATTCTTGAGGCTATTGGGTTCTTATCCAAGGAAGGCTTGAAAAAGATGAATCCATTTGAACGTGTGTCCATTATTGGAGTTGGCCTTTTAGGAGGGTCACTTGCTAAGGTGATGCGCAAACTCGGTCTAGCAAAGTCAATCGTTGGGCACGGACGCAACAAGACTAATCTAAATGAAGCTAAAAACCTGAACATCATAGATGATGCAGCACTCGATATTCAGTCGGCAGTAAAGGATGCAGATTTGATTGTTTTTTGCTCTCCAGTACAAACCATTAGTCAACTGACAGTGGAGATTTGTCCACATATCAAACCTGGTTGTTTAGTGACAGACGTAGGTTCGACAAAAGAAACTCTTGTTTCAGAAATGGAAAAATTGATCCCGAAAGATGCTTCTTTCGTTGGCGCGCACCCTATTGCTGGGAGCGAGATGTCTGGATTCCATGTGTCGTCAAACACTTTGTACGACGGTGCCCACTGCATTGTAACCCCAACAGATAAAACGGACCCGTCAGCGTTAAAACGAGTCATCGAACTTTGGGAAACTATCGGAGCCCAAGTATCTACAATGAGTGCTAAAGAGCATGACTTTATTTTTGGAGCAATTAGTCATTTACCACATGTTGTAATTTTTGCATTAATGAACACCCTTGGTAGTTTAAGGTCTGAAAATCACGACCAAATAACATCTTTTGCAGGTGCTGGACTCAGAGATATAACCCGGATAGCTGGTAGTGAGCCTGTAATGTGGCGAGACATTTGCACCTCAAACAAAGATTCTATTTTGTATTGTCTCGATCGGTTTCAGGAAACGCTGAACCACCTTAGGTCGGGCATTGAACAAGAAAATGGTATATCGCTTACCCAACAGTTTGAAACTGCGAACAAGCACCGACTTAACCTTATTAATAACGCATGATTATTGCCATAGATGGGCCGGCGGGGAGTGGCAAAAGTACCGTCGCAAAGATAGTCGCCGAAAAATTAAATTTCCGGTACATAGATACTGGGTCAATGTATAGATCGGTTGCTTGGAAAAGCTTGAAAAAAAACACAGCTCTTGGAGATGAAGATGCCGTTGCTGATATTGCGTCTAAAGTCAAAATTGAACTTGTTCCTGGCAAAGATGGGCAATTAGTATTCGTCGATGGTAAAAATATTACCGACCAATTGAAGGTGGAAGAAATTAGTCGTGGAGCGGCGATTGTGGCAGCGCAGCCAATGATTCGAGAAATTATGACAACCAAGCAGAGAAAACTAGGGGAACAAGGTAAGGTTGTAATGGACGGAAGAGATATCGGGACGGTCGTTTTTCCCCAAGCTGATAAAAAGTTTTTTTTGGACGCCGATCCAAAAGAACGTGGACGACGTCGATTTATTGAACTAAAAGAAAAAGATCAGGTTAAAAATACAGACCTGTCAACGATAATCGCACAGATCGTTCAGCGAGACCATGAGGATCGTAGTAGAAAAATAGCTCCTCTCAAACAAGCGAAAGATGCCATGCTCATCGACACGACCCATCTCAGTGTCGATCAGGTGGCAGAGGAAATAATAAAAATCATTACTCCGGGTTCGCAAGCTTTTTAACGACCCCTATTATCAACTTAAGCTGTTGCAAATGCTTTATTAATTCAAGAAAGAAAGTTTTTATCATGGCTAAATCAAAAACCACAACAACATTTGAAGATGACTTCGATGAAAAAGAACAACTTTCCCCCGAAGACCAAGCGGCTTTGGATGAAATGGAAGAATATTTTTCTGAGAGTCTGCATCAATTTAAAGAAGGGCAGGTTATCCAAGGCACCATAATAGAACTAGCTAAAGGCCTGGCTACGGTTGACGTTGGATTCAAATCGGAAGGAACCATCCATTTGCACGAGTTTCCGAAAAACGGGCAAGACTTGTCTGTAGGAGACGA
>JBGTUV010000149.1:0-3640 GCA_041938985.1 Candidatus Nitromaritima sp.
CTTTTTTCTCGACGTGAGTCGTGACTTTAATCGGAACTATATCAGGAGATCTTGATGTTTGATTAAAGGAGATACCGGATAAGATATAAAAACCTGTAGCATGCAACAATGCTGAAAACAGCAATGTTACTTTCAGTGGGTTGTTGCTCAGGTTTATAGAAAATACTTTCATTAAAATTCTATTCCTTTTTGTGCAGGGATCCCTTGTTCATCGTATGGATGTTTTATAAGCTTCATTTCGGTTACCAAGTCTGCGATTTCGATTAATTTTGCATGAGCATTACGTCCGGTACAAACCACATGCACATTTTCTGGTTTGTTTCGCAACGTTTCTAAAAACTCATCTAGTGGAAAAAATTGGTAATTAAGAACGTAGTTGATTTCATCTAAAATGACCATCTGGTATTTACCACTCATCAATTTTTCTTTAGCAATATCGAAGGCTTCTCGTGCAGTTTTTTTATCCTGTTCAGGATTTTCTGTGTCCCATGTAAATCCATCACCCATAGCTTCATATTCAACATATTCCGATAGTGCCTTTAGTGCCTTTCGCTCGCCAGCTTTCCAAGGTCCTTTCATAAACTGCATGATAAAAACATTCATTTTGTTCCCTGCAGCACGAAGAGCTAGGCCAAAGCTCGCCGTAGACTTTCCTTTTCCATCTCCGGTATTAACGATGATGAGCCCTTTTCTTTTTTTTGGGTCGCTTGTTGCTGGTTTTTTCATTGTAGCTTTCCTCACTTTACGACTTGGGTCGTTTTAATAGCCAAACAAAAAAAGGTCCGCCGAGCATGGCAGTAATAATGCCGACAGGAATTTCTGTTGGAGCAATAATGGTTCGCGCTAACGTGTCACAAATGATAAGAAAGCTTGCTCCAAAAAATATCGACGCAGGTAATAAAATTCTTAAATCAGGTCCAACCATTAAACGCACAATATGAGGTACTATAAGGCCTACAAAACCGATGGGGCCACTCAAGGCGACTACTGCTCCAGTTAAGAGTGAGGCCATTATGAAGCCTATTTTTTGTACTTTAATAACATCTACACCACGGCTCATTGCTGATTGAATCCCAGTGCTTATAACATTAAGATCTCGGCTATAAAAGATGAGGACTCCAAACCCAATAAAAACCATAGGAGAGATAGATATAAGTGTTTTATAGCTTGTGATATCGAGGCCGCCCATTAACCAGCGGACAATTCTAAATGATTGTGTAAAATCTGATAGATAATGAATTAGCATAACTAATGCTGCAAAAAAGAAATTCGCGGTCACTCCTGCAAGTAAAAGTACAGACGTGGGAAACTCTCCAGTTCGAGTTTTAGCTAAAGAGAAAACTAGAGTAATTGCACCTAAGGCACCGAGGAAGGCGGCAGTTGGAACTGTTGGGATTCCTGCTATCGCATAGGGCAATCCAATACTCATTGCTATAACTGCTCCCAAGGCAGCTCCACTTGATACACCTAAAGTAAAAGGAGCAGCTAGATCATTACGCAGAAGTGATTGGAATACGGCACCTGCTACTGAAAGTGCTGCTCCAGTAAGTGCTGCTAAAATTATTCTTGGGACACGTGCTAAAAACAAAATATTGGCATCAACATTATCGTTAAATGCTAAATCTTTTGAGAAAGCTTTTTCTAAATTAATTTGTACTGATCCGATCAATGGAGTAATAGTGATAGTTATAAGGAAAAACAAAAAAAACAAAAAAATAATTCCAATATATTGATTACGATTTTTTAGAGTAATATTCATTGAGCACACATCGTATCGGGTGAAATCATGATATTCCCATCTTGGTCATGGATCAGGTGAACCTTCACTCCGTAAACTTTTTCAATATGTTCTTTTTGTAAAACTTCCTTTGTCGTTCCATCCTTAAATATTTTTCCCTCTTCAAGAAGAATAAGCCGGGTGCAAAATTTTGAAGCTAGATGAAGGTCGTGCATAGCAAGAATAACAGTCGTTTTTTTGCTTTCATTCAACCGCTTGAGAATACTTAGAATTTGAATCTGATATTTGATATCAAGGGCGGAGGTAGGCTCATCAAGAATCATTAATTCGGGTTCTTGAGCAATGGCTCCTGCGATCACGACTCTTTGTTTTTCCCCACCACTAATTTCGTTGAAGTTCCGTTGGGCGAATTGAAGTGTTTGAGTGAGTTCCATGGCGCTGCGAGCAATTTCGATATCTTCATCACCTTCAAATGTAAATGCCGATAGATAGGGATGCCGTCCCATGAGAACAATTTCTGAAACTTTAAATGGAAAGACCATTGGGTGTTCCTGTGGAATCCATGTGATAGATTGTGCCAATTGTTTTCGTTGATACTCTTGGTAATGTTTTTTTTTAAAATATAATTGACCTGAATCCGGTTTGAGTACCCCACCTAATAGTTTGAGAAGAGTCGATTTCCCAGATCCATTGGGGCCTAGAATACCTACAAACTCTCCAGGACTAACATTCATTGAAATAGAGTGAAGGACAGTATCCTGGTCATAAGAAAAGTTTATGGTTTGAGTTTGGAGTATTGGTGGGTTCATTGTGTTACGGTTGCTTGTTTTTTAACGGATTCACTTGAAAATAGTCCTGGATGAATTGTGCGAGTAAAACCATCGAGGATATTTAATAAACGTGGGCCAGGGATTAAGATGTAATCCGCACCAATAAAATATAATCTGTCATTTTTAACAGCACGTAGAGTTGGATATTTTCCCCATTCCTTTTTTCGGCCTAAGATACCTTTACTTGATAGGTTAGATTTTGGTCCGATTTCTATTATTATTTCAGGTGATTTTGCAATGATAAATTCTTTGGAGATTTTTGGATAGGTTGCCATTGTGTCGGGAAGAATATTTTCTCCCCCTGCAATAGATAAAAGTTCATTGAGAAAAGTATTTCTTCCAACAGCATATAAATCGCGACTCGGGTCATTGGTGTCACTTAATAGCATTAATACTTGGCGCGATTTAACTTTTGCTAAACTAGTTCGGTAATTGTTTATTTCTAATTTTATTTTATTGACCAGTTGATTTCCTGTTTTAGAAATTTTCATCGAATCAGCAATAATCTGGATGGATTTTAAAATATTTTTCAGATTATTTACGGATACATTAAGAAGGGGTATCTTGAGAATAGTGGCATGTTTGCCAATTACTATGCTGTCTTCTTGAACGATTATTAAATCAGGCTTTAAGGCAATCCATGTTTCAGTGCTTGGGTTTAACGGTCCACCAATACTTGGAAGAAGACAGGCTTTTTTAGGAAAACTACAGTAATCGGTTACTCCAACGACTCTATCTCCGGCGCCTAATGCAAAGAGAATTTCTGTTATAGCCGGAGAGGTTGAGATCACACGCTGCAGAGCAGCGTGTATCTCTTGAAATATTATTAGCAAAAAGCATAGTGCGAAAAAATGTATGACAATTGATTTACGAAATAATTTATTAACATATAAAAAAAATTGCATAATCTTTTAGTTTGTACGCTGAGTCTCTTAGCTGATTCAATTAAATGTATAGGCTAAACCTGCATAAAAGCTTCTGCCTGGAGAACCAAATCCACCCACTTGCATAGCTCTAGCATCTAATAGATTTTCTCCTCTCAGAGTCCATTTGATATTTTTGTTTACAGACA
>JBGTUV010000150.1:0-3635 GCA_041938985.1 Candidatus Nitromaritima sp.
TTTTCCTGGAGAATCAATATGACATTGAAAACATTTATCTTTGAGTATACGATCTGCAATATGATGCGAGACAAGGCGATCGCCGGTGCTGGAGTTCGCTTCTTCATCACTAAAAAGCGGAAGCCCCCTTAATTTGGATAATGCTCCTTCATTAGAAGATACGTCTCCATCTTTATCCTCTATCATATTTACACCATAGCTTGCTTTTCTATCTCCTTGCGCACCCCATTGATAGCGTAACCCTGAAATCATCCCAGCAAGGTTGCCCATCATAGATTTTTTAACCCTTTCTATATGATTGCGGTCTTTTTGGAAATGCCCAGAATGGCAATAGGCCTGACCGCAGGTTTTATCAACCACACTAAAGCTAGAAGGATTTCGTTTTCCCGTTTTAGCTTTCGGATCATAAATGAGCGTCAAGTGCGCTGCCTCCTTATTATAGGAGTTACCATCGCCTCCATGACAAACCGTACAACCAAAACTCAAGGGATGGGCTTTCCCAATTTGCGAGATCCCTCTGTGACATGACACACATTTTTCGCTCAAAAACCCTCGATAATCTGAAACGCGAATCCATGGATAATCTGGTAAAATTGCTGTCACCGAAACCTCATTAATTTCTTCCGATATCGGAGACAAGTCCCGTTCAGAAGAAATAACCCTTGGCACCTCTTTCATAAAAGAACGAAATGGTTGAATTGGTTTTCGCTCCTCGAGTTCAGCAAAACTCAATGATAAAGAGGCAATAATTATACCAAGGAGGGCAACCCCTATGCACAATATCTTATTCATAAGAAAAAATGAACTCGGATAAAAGAATTTGCATCATTCGAGTTAGCTTTAAACTTAAAAACAAGAGGACTGAACCAACCATAAATAACTCTAGCTTGATTTGAATATTAAGCTAGCGGATGACTACGCTTTAAAGTCATTCAACCCTCTGGGCTCTATCAATTTTTCGATGTAAACCGCCGTTCACAATATTAAGGAAGGAATAAACTAAAACCACACCTGATAAGCAACTGTAACCCTCTTAACCAGTATTAGCTAAGAGAATTTATCTTACTTCAATCCCAAAGATTTAATAAACCGGATTGTGAAAATAATAAAGGGCATCTTCTCCCGGTCGAATAGAATAATCCGGCAAACTGGAGCAATGCTCCAAGCTAATCTTCCAACCATCTTTTTCTTTGGAAAACATATAACTGCAAACACTATGTTGACGTTCATCTATGTGCACGTTTTCTGCAGTCACGCTGATTTGTTCATCTACCAATACATAACCGACCTGATCTCCCCTCTTACCAGCAAGAACTTTACGTTTCATCCTACACTTCATTCCAACCAACTCGGACATCATTTGCCGATAATCCTTAATCCGGTTCTCGAGCAAGGCACGTTTATCGTCAATCATAATCACTAGCTCAGAGCTATAATATTGGCTTATTTTCTCCGGGTTGGTACAAACCAATTTGTCTATTTTTTCAAGAATCTCAGAGAACCCATCTGCATCAACCGCCAAAACAGATGGCGTAGAATTAAACCCCAATATCATCCAACCAGTAAAAATAAATATGAACACCAATCTACGCATAAACTATTCTCCAAAAAAATTGGATTAAAAATCTGAGCTAAAAATATAGTTTGAAAATCTATTTCTAAATTTATGGAAAATTTTGCAAATAAATTTCAACTGTTTCTCCTGTTCGCCCCCAACCAAATTTCCCAGTACCGGCGAAAGTTGTAATAATCCCTTTTTTATCCACCTTGCGAATTCGGTTGTTCCCCATATCCGCAATATACAAGTTGCCCTTTGAATCGAAACTGATAGCGGCTGGGTTTTTCAACATTGCTTTTATGGCTGGTCCATCATCTCCAAAAAAACCTGCGTATCCTTTTCCTGCTACAGTCACTATCTTTCCGTCTTGTGTGATTTTTCTAACCTTGTGAGTGTTAGTTCCCAAAATATGCAACTCTCCCTCTGGGCTGAACGCAATGTCGTCCATCGAACGAATAGCCGCCTTCAAAGCAGGTCCTCCATCACCCGAGTCAGCATGCTCTCCATTTCCTGCGATGGTTGTAACAATGCCTTTAGTATCGATTTTACGTATACGGTTATTTGCCGCTTCTGCGATATAAATATTGCCTTTCTGATCTGACGCCAAAGAATTCGGATCGCGAAATGCTGCTTCAAGCGCCGGTCCACCATCTCCGTAATAATCAGAGTCCCCTGTCCCAGCAATGGTCGAGATATTTCCATTAAGATCAATTTTTCTAATCTGATGATTCATACGATCACTAATAAACAGATTCCCCTTTGGATCAAATGTAATATCGGAAAACTGAGTGATAGTCGCAACTGCCCCTGTCTGCACCAAACCCTTGTGTTTCGATTTGCTGATCGCTTCGCGATACTTTGGACTGGCAGTATCTATGTAATCATGAATAATACCTTTTGCATCAAGTCTCCTAATGATACTGACGAACCCGCTCGGACTTGACATGAAAGCGTCTCCTACTGGGTTCTGAATAATAGTTGTAACGTTGTAAACATTGGCTTCGAGTGCTGGAATATTATTCCCAACATTTCCGCGACGGCCATTTCCTCCAATGGTGCTAATGATTCCTTTAGGTGTAATTTTACGAATCCGATAATGTCCTTTATCAGAAAAAATTAGATTGTCATCCTTATCCACAAACATGCCATGCGGAAAACTCAATGTCGCACCGGTGGCAGGACCACCATCTCCTGCGAATAATTTCAAGCCGTTTCCTGCTACAGTTTCCACCTTACCGCTCTTAGGGTCAATGCGTCGAATACGATAATGCGACCGGTCGATAACTAAAAGATTATCATTTGAGTCAACCGTGAGACCAAATGGAAGATAAAGATTAGTCTCTCGTGCAGTTTCTGAGTCACCGTTATAATCTTGCTGTCCTGTTCCTGCTACCGTTCGTATCATTCCCAGCTTGTCGACCAAGCGAATACGGTTGTTGTTTCTATCCGCTATATAAAGATTTCCTTTCTTATCGACGGCCACTCCAGTTGGAGCTGCAACACTTGCTCGATAAGCAGGCCCGTTATCGCCCATAAAGAAAAAACCCCCATCTCCGGCTACAGTCGTGATAATACCTTCAGGTGAAACTTTTCTAACGCGGTTGTTATTGCGGTCAGCAATATATAAATTTTCTGCTTCATCAAGAGCGATACCGAAAGGCTTATCTAATTGAGCCTTAAGTGCTGGGCCGGCATCACCCTGAAAACCTGCAACACCGCTCCCTGCATATGTCCGAATCACTCCTTTTTTATCGACCACACGGATGCGATCATTGGATCGATCCGATATGAACAAATTTCCCTTTTCATCTGTTGCCAATCCGGAGGGTAAATTGAGTTTTGCTCTTACTGCTGGGCCACCATCACCCGAAAATCCGGCTTTACCGATCCCAGCAAAAGTAGAGATGTTACCGCTGGTATCTAGTTTGCGTACTCTATGGTTTTCACGATCAGCTATATAAAGGTTACCTTCCGGGTCGAAGGCTAAACCAGCAGGAGTCTTAAAATTGGCTTTAATAGCAGGTCCACCATCGCCTGAAAAACCAGATTCACCTGAGCCCGCATAACGCGTCATCAT
>JBGTUV010000151.1:0-3600 GCA_041938985.1 Candidatus Nitromaritima sp.
GCCGAACTCTTCAACCGGTCCATCATTGGTGTCACATGCGGCAAGACCAAACGCGCCCATACCGAGCAGAATTGCAATAAGTGGCTTTTTCATTTCCGTAACTCCTTTATCAGTCAGCCCCCCAGAGAGAAGGCGTCCCCGTGCAAACGTGCTTAAGCGGGACTGGTTCCGAAAGAGCAGGATTGGTTTGGCTCATATTTATGCTCCTCCCCTGAAGGTATAACATGGGTATTTGCATTTTCAAGTGAAGGATATGATCTGAATATAAGGCGAGAACAATGCCTGAAAGTGTGTTCATCAAACAATAATTCTATACTGCTGTATGGGGTATCCAAAAGAGTGCCCAGATCAATTTGATCATTTCTGCAAAAAAATGAAATGTCCAACTTCTCTTATTTTAAAAAATACATCCATGTCTATTATTCTTGGTGGAGGCCCAGAGGCGACTGATAGGGTGAGTTCGATAGAAAAGGAAATTGGTTTGAAACGTGTGGCTCGAGCCACTCACCTTTCTCTTAAAAAAAACTGTGCCCTCATTTCCCAAGCTCGTATTTTAATCTCGCCTGATTCAGGCCCTATGCACATCGGTTTTGCTTTAAAAGTTCCTACAATAGCTCTATTTTGGTCATCGGATAGCACTGGAACAATATCTCGCAATCCACTGAATGGACCTGATTATTGTGGCCCACTCAATATAGATGAAAGTTTATACGCGGTCTTGTATGGTAATTTTTTTAATGGAACGAAAAAAGAGGATAATCCTGAAAACTCATTCTTGAAGCCTATATTAGTTTCCGAAGTATGGGAGAAAGTATTGTATTTGATGAAGATATGAACATAGTGGCTAAGAAACCCATCCTGAATTTTTTGATATAAAATGTAGAGTAACTGGATTCAAAATCTAGTGGGAAAACCCTGCGACGCTTCGGCTTTGTTCTTCGGTATTTTTTAATTAAGGAAGAATTTGCATAGATAGCTTGCATTAAATTTAGCGGTCAAATCAAAAATCTCTCACGCGCTCGACAACTTCCGGGTGATCAATAAAAGGATTGCGATTACCTTGGACCTGTTCAATCAAAGAGTTCCTTATCTCCTCCATCTTATCTGGGGGGTCTTCAAAATGCCACGCTCTAAGATTTTCTTCCAACGTATTCTGAATCTGAATTCTATATAGGAAAGACATGTAAAAATAAGCTCGGGCTAGGTTACCTCGAGCTTTGGCAGTAGGATCCTTCGAGATAACACCTCCATTGGTACACACCTTGTATTCCTCCATTCCGCCAAAAGGAATAGGTTCAATAGGATTTTTTTCAGTTCCTATAGACCAATCAAAAGAGGGAATCAAATTGTGCATATCAGATTCCATAGATTTGAATTTTGGGGAAATGGAACCGCAACAGTTTCCTCCCTTAAACATCGAACCATCTGATTTGGTACAAATCAATTGATTCCAACAATGCATGGAGCCCGCAAAAGCGGATAAAGGCATAGCATGTACCCATTTTAAAATTATTTTCTTGTCATTGATAGGATGTTTTGAAGGAGTAATATCACATGAGTTTGGGTAGACCTGTTTTTGTTTATCAAAAAAACATCCACAATGTAGAGTCTTGGTCTGACCACTATCTAGATAGACCTGCTTAATTTCTTTTTTTGCTATCTCTAGGCTAACCATGCTGGAGCTTTTAAACATACTCCTATCTAGTTCCTGAGATTGCGCACAAATGACAATAGAAATAAAAAAAGTGAAACTAAAAATAATTATATTTAAAATATACATATTAAAATTATAACAAACAAACTTGAACAATATACAACTCGCATGGATAACTAGATTTTGTAATATCCAAAGTGACACAAAAATAATTAAAAAAATATGATTAACAATTTAAATACAACTCAAAAATATTTTCTAAAATTAGATAAAATTACCTCTATTTAGGAAAATCTTGCCGTGGTCTTTATTTAATGTCTATCCACTCAAATGTCTGTAATACCTTATATCTAAACGATTAAAATATATTTTTATAATTTGGCATACCTTTTGCTCAAAGTAAGTAAATCCTGTTAGAAGAATGTAATAGGGTTAATCTTTTTTTAACTTGAGAGTAAAAGGTATTCATTGTGGGCCAACCAGATTTTTTAGCAGTTTTCACTCCACAGGCACCTGTCGAACAAGCGGTGACTCCTCAGAGGCATGATGTTAGAGAGGATGATGGGTTCCAGAGAATTATGGATGACGCAAGCCATAGGGTTTCGCCTGCGAATGAAAATAACAAACCGGCAACAGATAGACAGGATCATTCTCCTTCTCAAAAACCATCCGATAAAAAACCAATAGAAAAATCTAAGCCGAGGGAAGGCCAACCAATAGATCAAACCAACTCAAAGGAAATAGATCAAAATACTACACAAGAATCTTTGAGTGAAACAGAGCCCACTTCCACAGAGTCAGAAAATATTGCTCCTCAGGAACTTGCTTCGGTTGACAACTTTCAAGAAGCTATGGATTATTTAAAGGAATTGGGTTTTGATGTGCAGACCATGGAAACTCTACTTGAAATTTTTAATAATGATTCCGGGTTGGATGTCGGAGCTTTATTACAATCTTTAACAGCACAAAATTCAAAACTCAAAGATTTTTCATTCCAAGATTACCTGTCTACCAACAGCCTAAATGAAAATTCATTTTCACAACTAGAAAATAGAAAAGGCTTAATAAATGACTTATTAAAGCAGGCTGGCTTTACTGACAAGGAAGCAAAAAATTTCATACAAAAATTTGAATCACAACAAAATAATAGATCAAATTTGAATGGAGAATTAGCTAAACAGGATTTCAGTGCCGTAGATAAAATGACAAAACCTGAAGTTGCCAGCCAAGCTTCTAAGGACTTAGTTAACATAGAAACTGGGACAAAAAAGAAAGAGGAAACTACGGTAAAAAAATCGGAAATTAAAAACAAGTTCAATCCAGATGGAAATAAACACCGTGATGAAGGTGCTTCCAAGGGAGATGAAAAGGTATCGTCAACGGGCGATAATGTTAAGGTCGAATCAAAAGATACAAGGCAAGAAAAAACGATCTCTCAGAGTACCATCGGCATGAAATACGCTGATGCAAACTTGGATGCGACTAAAAGCAAAAGCTTGGAAGCAATTAAAGCCAACGGTGAAGTTCAAGTATTGAACAACAACGGGGCAGGCGGGGGCAACAACAAGAGTATTTTGAATACAAAGGCAGCCATTTCTGAAAATACAATTTACAAGGCACCCATCGAAAGCAGAGTAATAGACCAAATTATAAATAGATTATCGATTCGCTCCAACGGTTCGCAAAGTGAAGTAAAAATTCAGCTCGATCCTCCATCCTTGGGAAGAGTCCGTATGAACATCATCACATCAGGTGATGGAGTACGAACTGTAATCATTGCTGAAAACCAAGCGGTAAAGCAAGTCATTGAAAGTAATTTGTCACAACTCAGGGATTCGATGCTAAGCCAGGGACTCAAGCTGGATGGTTTTTCAGTTTTTGTAGGCGGGGACAGCAATCCAGAATTTTCTCAACAACAGGATCATTCCGGTCAGCCTGATACAAAT
>JBGTUV010000152.1:0-3594 GCA_041938985.1 Candidatus Nitromaritima sp.
GGACTTGAAAATCGAATTTTCGGGTGGTAGTTTAGTATTTGTTAACCCTGAAAATTCAATCGGCTTTGAGACTAGACTTGCTTGAGATTTTACTTTCTTAATTAAGGCCTCACTGCATAAAGATTAATCCCCATTGGGGTGTAAAAAATAACAAGGGAGGGGTATTCTGGTGGATTTAGCGGAGTGTGCATATAAAGATAATAGCGATGGCACAGTCTCTGATACTGGTAACGACTTGCAATGGTCGATTCGCGATTCCAGGCAAGAGCTCGGCAAATGGCTCAACTGGGATGAGGCAGAGGCCTATGTGAAGGCCTGTAATGAGCAGAGCTATCTTGGCCATAATGACTGGAGACTTCCTACCAAGAGCGAAGTTCGATCTCTTTTCAAAAATAAAGAAATATATCAAAGAATATTTTTAAGTATGGCTCAGAAAAAAGAACGGAAGGTATCGAATTATCAGGCGGGAGGTGAGTTTAGTTACTGGACCTCTGAGACGCGTTACGATTCTTATGCTTGGAAAAGTTATTATCCGACCGGCAAAGAGGTTTGTGTCGACAAGTCGGTCTCGACTACAGGAACCGCTGCTAGGCTTACCAGGGACCTGTAAAGAAATTATTAGTGTCAGCAGTTTTTATCTGAAAGATAGAAAAATAAGATATATCAGGAGCATAGTCTATGTCTGACGAAGAACTAAATAAAGAACAGGAACCAGAAGAGGGTGCAGAAGACGTGCTCGACCAAGAGAATGAAGAACTGAATACCGAGTGGCTTGGTGAGGAAGAGTGGGGTGACGAGGAAGATGAAGATGAAATAATTGAAGAGGATGTTCCCACATTTATAGATAATGGTGATGGAACAATTAGTGATACGCGCAACAACCTTATGTGGGCCAAATCCGATTCTTACGCAGAGTTTAAATACGGGATCAACTGGTTTGAGGCGCAGGATTACTGCGAGTCCCTAAATGAAAAAGAATTCGCAGGATTTGATGACTGGCGGTTGTGCAGTACCGAGGAAGCTAAAACAATGTTTTCTTTCACTAAGAGCAACACCGATAAAGATGGTGCTGAACTTCATATTGATGAACTTTTTGTTGAGGGTGGCGGTCATAATACATGGACATATGTGGAAAAGCCTGACTATCATCAGTATGCTGAGCTGTTTAGTTATGTCACAGGAAATGAAATGTGGCAGCATAAGGATAACGAGTACTCACATGTTCGTCTCGTTCGAGATGCTGGGGATCACGAGGACTACGAGCCAGAGTGGCGTAAGGATACTAAAAAGTTTGAGCGCTGAATCCTTAGGCGTATCGATATAGAGGCTTTGAAAAAAATGTCCAATTATATGATTTTTGGAAAAGAAGACTGCCCGCATACTCGCAAAGCGCGTGACGATTTTAAAAAAATGAACCGTGCGTTTGTATACGTTAACGTGGACACGAACTCTCATGGCTTGGAAAAGTTACTTGAGTATACCGAGGGGAAGTACATCGTCCCTGTGATTGTTGAAGTTGACGAAGGAAATGTTGAGATTGGTTACACGGGAGAGTAAAAAATTATATTGAGAGAAAGAGGAATCCCATGGGTGAAGAAGTCCAGAAAATAAAAAATGATGCTCCGGTCAAAGTAGATGAAGGCCCAAAGCGCTTTGTTGAAAAAGGGCCGCATGTGGTGCTTGACACAAAAACAAATGTTTTCTGGTTGAAGAAAGATTCGTGGCAGGATAAGGGAAAATTTTTCAACTGGCATGAGGCGGTCGAGTACAGCGACAGGAAAAACCTTCGTCAAATCGGTGGTTTTGATGATTGGCGGTTACCGTTTTTTGACGAGATTAAAACATTGTATGACGAATCTCATGATAACCCTGGGAAGGGGGGAGTGACATTGCACGTGGACCCTATTTTCCCGGAGGGAGCCTTTAAGGTCACCTGGTTGGCAGGAGATACTTCAACCCGTAGACCCCGATATGATTTCTCAGATGGCAAAGAGGTTTATGTAGATGAGTATAGTTTTGGTTCAGTCAGGTGTTGTCGTAAAGCCCCGGTTCAGAAGGTTGCAACCCGCCCAAAACGGAAATGAGTGTACGTGGCGGCGATGTATATAAAATAGCCGAAAAAAAAATTAAAAAAGCGGATTTGGTTGATAATGGAGACGGTACGGTTTCTGATCGAGCCAATCAAATTATGTGGCTTAAAAATGATACTTGGATTGAGTTGGGTCGCCTTGTCACTTGGCATGAAAGTCAAAGCTATGCCAAGGAGATGAATGAGAAAAAATTTGCCGGTCATTCCAATTGGAGGATACCTAATGCCTCGGAGGCAAAACTTCTTTTTGATGAGGAACACATCAATACAGATGTTGAAGGAGGAGAAGTTCACCTCAATCCGGTTTTTCCTTCCGGGTGCGGGTTTTCTACTTGGACTAGTGAAACTCGAGGCGCTAAAGCGGCTATGGGTTATGACCTGAGATCGGCCTACGAATACTGGTTGGCCAAGGAAAACGAAGGGTTTCCTAGCGCGGTTCGGTTAGTCCGCCAACTGAAATCAGAATCAGCAACTGTTGATGGAGAACCTCGGTTTGTTAATAATGGTGACGGAACAGTGACCGATAATGAAACGCAACTCATGTGGAAAGAGAGCGACTCATATCTGGAACTGGATAAGTGGGTTAGTTGGCAGGAGGCGAAAAACTATATATTGGGGTTGAATCAACATCAATATGCGGGTTTTGTCGATTGGAGAATGCCAACTCGAAAAGAGGTGCAAACTATATTTGACCCAGGTAACCCCGTTACAGATAAATATGGTGATACCGTGTTACTAGCTCCTGAATTTCCTCCAGGGGCGGGGCAAACATGCTGGACGAAAACACTGCATAAAACGGACAAGTCTCTCGTCATACGGTTCCAGTTTTACAATGGGGACTTCAAGTGGCATCAGAACGGATTGCGTAGTCATGGGGTTCGAGCTGTGCGTGCGATTAAAAAATAATTTACAGAAGTCAGAGTCTTTTTTGAGAAAGTAGTATTTTAAACTGAAGTTATGAAGATCAGAGAGTATGTCCTGAAGGAAGAGCTATGACTGAAGAGGTTGCAGTAGATCAGGCAAGATTCAAGGAGGGAGAAAAGGGGATTATAATTGACCCGTCTAGGGGGTTGGTGTGGATGAAATATGATACTTATCAATTGACCAACAAATGGATGAATTGGGTTCAGGTACGTGACTACGCCGAAGAGTTGAATGGAAAAAAATATGCAGGTTATAGTGACTGGCGTATGCCGAATACCTCAGAAGCTAGAAGTTTGTATGACAAAAAACATTCTAATAAAGATCATATGGGTCAACAGGTTCCTGTGGATGAGATTTTTAGTCCCGGTTTTTGTTTTTTGTGCTGGACGAGTGAGGTTAAAAATAAAGTTCATGCTGTTCGTTTTGGGTATCGAAGAGGTGGTACGACTAATGATGATGCTTATAGAACGTCTCGCGGATCAAGTCGGCTGGTCAGAGACATTCTTAAAGAGGATGGCCTTTTGTGATGCTATATGAACTTCCTAATCACTGAGACAACTAGATGAAACTTGAAGGAGATT
>JBGTUV010000153.1:0-3580 GCA_041938985.1 Candidatus Nitromaritima sp.
ACGAAAATATAGCCGGTCGGCTCGTGTTTACCAAGCGTAATAACCGAGTTATAGCAGGACCGCGCATTTTTTCCTTGCGCGATATCCCACGCACCGACGATCAAAAGATCGCTGATCGGTATTTTCAATTCGTTATATACGCGGATGCTAATCGCCTATTACTCGCTGACCGGAAACGTCCGCAGATTTGTCGCTAAGCAAAATATCCAGAACCTAAAAAAAATATCATGGATAATTCTATTATTGGTTTTTCTGATTTTGATAACAAAACATCGGGCCTTCAACCTTCCGACTTGATAATTATTGCGGCTCGACCAAGTATGGGGAAAACCAGTTTGGCCCTGGATATTGCCCGCTATGCAAGTTTGCATGCAAATATTGCAACCGCAATGTTTAGTCTGGAGATGTCCAAGGAGCAACTTGGAATGAGAATGTTATGCGCTGAAGCCAGGGTGAACTCAAGCAAGCTCCGAACAGGTTATTTAGCTAGTAGCGATTGGCCCCGACTATCTCAGGCTGGGGAAAAGCTTGCCAACGCAAAAATATTTATTGATGATTCCGGTGCCTTATCTTTATTGGATGTGCGGGCAAGGGCCAGGCGCCTTGCTGCCGAAGAACCTCTAGGGCTCGTTATCATCGATTATCTGCAGTTGATGCAAAGTCGCGGAAAAACCGAAAGCCGTCAACTAGAAGTTTCTGAAATATCTCGAGGTCTTAAAAGCTTGGCTAAAGAGATTAATGTGCCGGTAGTGGCACTATCCCAGTTGAGCCGGGCTGTTGAAAGTCGTACCGACAAACGGCCTATGCTTTCTGATTTACGTGAGTCTGGTTCGATTGAGCAAGATGCCGATGTGGTGGCTTTTATATATCGTGATGAGGTGTATAATCCAGATACACCTGATGCTGGGGTAGCAGAAATTCTAATTCGCAAGCAACGTAATGGTCCTATAGGTGACATAAGGTTGCAATTTGAAAATCAATACACGCGATTCTACAATCTTGCTTCAGCGGAGGAGGTTCCTAGAGAAGAGGAAGAACCTTATTGTTTAGATATGGCAACTAGTATAGTACCTTGGAATCGTGTACTTTTAAATAGAAATTCTGATACACCACTAGAGCCTGGAATTGCAGCAGATGAATATGGGAATCCAACTACAGATCCTCATAAAGCAGCAGCAGTTATGCCAACAGGGTCATACAAGGGATATGGCTTATCATCTATGGTCGATGTTCTTTGTGGAGTCTATACAGGAATGGCATTCGGTAGATCAATACCTGCAATGTTTACAACACAAATGACAGAACAACGCAAATTAGGACAGTTTTATATGGTTATGCGTGTCGATGCATGTCAGTCTCAATCAGATTTTGAGTCTCGATTGCAACAGATGAGGGATGAAGTCAGCAGTGAACCTAGCAAGACGGGCGAGCGAGTTCAATTGGCCAATGATCCTCAAATTGAAGAAGAGCAACGCCGACAAAAAAAAGGAATACCAGTTGATGATTCACTCTTGAATGAGTTCCATAAATTGTCCTCTGAACTGAATGTAGAAATGGTTTTATGAAAGACCGTAACAATCAAACAAGGTAAAAAGCATAGCTACCAGAGAAATATTTTACAGTGTTCCCTCTGTTATGGAAAAGCTATGAGGTGGAGAATCTTGGTCTGACTGGATATTTTGTATCTACTGTTGGCAAACTTGCTAAAAATGATGTGATCCGTCACTACTTAAAAAATACAAAAATCAAAATAGTTGTAGAATGGGTACTTGCAATTCTGCTTGTTGGCACAGCAATTACAATAATGATGTAAGAAAAAGGCTTATTTTCATCATTGGTGGTTGTGTATAATGCTATGCTTGATAATTTTTTTATACCATGCTAATTTCTCATAAGGGAGAATTAAAATGTTTGAAAAAAAATCTTCAAATGACCAATCAGGTACAACAGATGATACTTTAAGTGTTTTCAGACCATCGAAAGGTTCTGCTAAAGTTATTATCGGCAATGGCGTTAAAATGATAGGCGAAATTACTGATGCCGATAATGTTCAAATTGATGGCAATGCTGATGTTACTATGAATACAGATAATTTAGTTGTTGGAAGCACTGGAAATCTGAAGGGAACGATAACATCCAATAATATTGATGTATCAGGTAAACTTAAAGGTAAGATAACCGCTATAGAAACCTTGACAGTTCAAGAATTAGGAACAGTCTCAGGCAGTATTGAATATAAGAATATGCAGATTAAACTTGGTGGTAAAATAAGTGGAAAAATGAAAGTTTCGGATAAAATTAGTAAATTGAGTGATTATAAAAAAAATGATAAAAAAGCCGAGGAAATCATATCTCTTCAAGACGTTTTGAAAGACAAGAATACCTAATCAATACTTTTTTATTAAATAATTGAACCAATTTTACCTATAAACTTGATAAAATTTTTTTATCTCGTGTATTGATTTAAATAATAGTTGGTGTAGACTTTATATAAAGTTATGACTCAAAATAAAGTAGATAAAATCGCTGCAGTGAAAGTGTTTGAAAAACTTAAAGATAATGAGGAAAAATACAAAATTCCTACACGTTCTGGTGATTATCCTAAGAAGTTGATAATTGGAAGTGGCACTTCCTTTGAAGGCACCAGTATTAAGACGGAGGATATTGAAATTTACGGGCGTATTGAAGCCAACATTAAATCGAATGTCGTTTACGTTGGTGTAGCAGCAGAAGTTTTCGGTTCTGTAATCTGCAATCAAATCGAAGTCCATGGAAAGACCAATGGCAGTATTGATGCAAATGGGAAAGCGAGCATTAAAAAAGGTGCGCAAATCATTGGGACTATTCGGTATCAAGTTGTTTCCATTGAAGAAGGAGCCACGGTGTATGCCGAATTGCATTGCACAAAAGCTGATCAAGCACAACTTGATAACGTTGCAAAACTAAAAAAATTAATCATTGATAAAAAAAATGTCGTTGGCTTGGATATTGTTTCCTCAGACGAATCTCAATCCAGTGATATCAAAGAAAATGTTCAAAATATTGAGGAAAAGCAAAAAAAGAAACGCTTATTCTTTTCTTAACTTTATTCACAAGAATATCCAATCACTCCCCAAACTTCTAGTCGAGCGTTCTTTGGCACATGGCACACTCGGCACATTAGAACACCCTCTTTAAAAAAGTTTTTTCTTCTCCTCTTCGTAACAGCAGTTCCTAGTCGGTGGAGCACTTGGTTTGATGGTTTGCCGTGGACAACTGGCCCAGAAACCGTGTTGATGATGGTCGTTGTTCCTGTCATTTTACTTCTCGGTTGGAGATTTCTTCTTCTGAAGGGAGCCGGCATCGCCCTGCTGATGCTGACCTTTCCGATCCTCCTGGCGATCGTCGCCGACCAGCTCGAAAAAGCCGACCTCGACTTCAACATGGATCGCCTGTTGGTTATCATCCGGTTTTTCGGTGCCGCGGCGATTCCCGCGGTATTCATTGTCGTTCAGCCTGAGCTGCGGCGGGCCCTTGTCAGGCTTGGACAGACCAGTCTCCTGGGCGTGTTTCTCAAGCGGGAAACCAAGGGTATCGTCGA
>JBGTUV010000154.1:0-3560 GCA_041938985.1 Candidatus Nitromaritima sp.
AATGCCACTTTCCGAAAATACCAGTCGTGTAACCGTGTTCCGTCAGCATTTCTGCGAGTGTAATCTCCCACTTGGTTATCCCGTACCATACACCTCTTGGAGGTCCATCTTGCCGTTGTCGGGTACGAATACCATAACGACCTGTCATTAAAGCTGAACGTGACGGTGTGCACTCTGCTTCAACATTATAATTTGTTAGCTGGAATCCTTCAGCGGCAATGCTGTCAATATTGGGCGTTGGCGCCCCGCGTATAACCCCTCCTCCGTATACGCCAATTTCACCGTAGCCAAAATTGTCCATCAGAACCAGGACAATATTGGGTTTTTTATCGCTCTCAACCGCAGCCTGAATTGGGCTCACCAAGAAGAAAATAATCAACAGAAATAAAGGAATCCTAGCGATTAATATTATTTTTTTCATTTCAGGCACCTCTCCACCATCTTGTTATCCATTTACCGTATCTTAACTCAAGTCCTAGACGATCACTTTTTTTAAATCTTTCAGAGAATTAAACTACTTAAAAATAGCCTGATCGGGGTACTTTTTGTTCATGTAACTATCCATCCCAAACCAATGACCTGTTGGATACCATAAGAAAAGAAATACTAAAATAAAAAAAGGTAAAAGAGAAGCATCATAATATCCACCAATAGCAAAATTAAAGAGTATAAATAGACTAACTCCTGCAGAACAACGGGTGGTTAACCCAATCAATAAGCCAATGGAACTATATAACTCACCCAAAGTGACAACCCAGCCAATTAGTTGATAAAAAGGAATAGCAAAATTATTAAGATACAAAACAGCAAAGCTATCAGGCGGAAGCTCAGTTAATCGTTGCAGAAATACTTCTTCTAAAACATTGCTTGTCATCCACTCACTATTCAGTTTATTAATACCAGCCGCCAACCAAAAAAAAGCAAATAAGGTTCGAAAGCTGATTAGGATAGTAATGCCTAAATTCTTAAATGAGAGAAAGGATATATTCATATTTTGCTCAATTCGTTTTCTTGCCTATTTTTTCAATAGATGCCCACAATGGAAGACGGTAACAGAACCCTATTGATTCATTGGCATTATTCATCCACTCGTTGTTTACTCTATTGATCATTCTGTCTTCTATATAAATAAGGCCAGGGTCAATTGAAATTTCTGCATCACTTATCATGGGTTTTGACCATTGATTACTATCAATGGTTATTATATTTACAGGTCTTTTATGTCCTTTGATCTCGTAACCGTCAAAATTTTTGATAAAAAACTCCCAGATTGTGCTTATTTGGGACAAGAACGTTCGAGTTCTGAGGTGATAAAGGGTGAAATTACCTGTATTGGGTATGAAGTTATAGGATTTTTCTTCACCCTCTTCACAAAGTAATACAGCCTCACACATAGTACAAAATTCACCAAACTGACTGTAAAGTAATAATTCTTCCTGAATAACAGAATTTTGAGAACTTACTTCTAAGGATAAGAGAATTAGAATCGTAAATATAAGTTTTTTCATGCCTATAAGATTATACCTATTATTAAGGTATACCTACCTACTGCTATACTTATCGAATGAAAACAATCATCCTCATATCAGCACTACTGCTGTTCTCCGCGGAATCTTTTGCTCAAGATAAATATTGTTGGGTAAATGGAGACAATTTCCATGATTTTAAAGTAGCAATCAATAAGGGTTGTAAAACAGGAGATTTGTTATGGGTTGTTACCAATGGTCATAGTTTGGATGAATTCACCCTTGAACAAACAATAGGACAATACTGTGATTTTGAATCTGAGATTATCGTTAGAGAAAGAAACAATGGTAGTCTATATCTTCAATGTATCCTAGTAGATGAGAAGTCGAGGAAAAGAAGAACAAATCCAACTGATTGACACCCATAATCAAGGCTTTTTAAGTGTCTGGCGGAGAGAGGGATTTGAATTAAAGCCTACAACAAACCTGTCAAAAATCACAAATGTTGATGGTGGATGCTGTGGGTGTAGAATGGAATTATGAAGCACTCGTTTCTTGCTTTGCTTGTACTGATTCCACTTCTTGCTTGTCAGGATTCAATGAATATATACAAAAATCCCGATTCAATCATTGACGTAAAGCAATTGATTCCTGATGCGGTTTTTGATCTCCGTTATGCTTCTTCCAATAATTTTACAGGTAAACAGGTTTCAGGATATGAAGCGGCAAAATGCCTTCTAGATCATGAGGCTGCTCATGCTTTACAAAAAGTTCAGCAAAACGCAAAAGTCAAAGGATTGAGGTTAATAATTTTTGATTGTTATCGACCACAAAGAGCCGTGAGTGATTTTATGAATTGGCTTGGTCAACCTGAACAATTGCAAGTTAAAGATCGGTATCACCCACATTTATCCAAGCCTGAACTGCTCGGTCCTTACATTGCAGAGAAATCTGGACATAGTAAAGGATTTACTTTGGACACCACCCTTGCAAAACAGAATGCAAATGGTGAATACCGGGAAATAGATATGGGTTCATCTTTTGACTTATTCGATCCTATTTCAAACACTGATGATCCTTCTATCAGTTTATCTCATAGAAAAAACCGCTATCTATTGAAGGACTTAATGGAGGGTGAAGGTTTTATTGCTTACGATATGGAATGGTGGCATTTTACGTATAGTCAATCAGGAGAATCAGAATTGTATTATGATTTTGTTATACGTTAACCAAAGTATTCGGTGGGTATAAAAAGACTCTAGCCGCCATCTCCGCCGCCACCGCCGCCATTTCCAGCAACTATGGCGCCTTCTCCGCCTCCGTGGCTCATTGCAGCTGTAGTAATGTTAGAAATTTGATCCATACCTACACCGCATGCTGTGGTGATATGGTGCTCGGTATAACCAGCTAGGTTCTCCACCTCGGTTAACGTCCCTGTTTGCTGGTCTACTAATAATGTTTTCTTCTTTGATGTTAGGTAAACCTTGTTATTGCTGATAAAAAGACGAAACCTAGATCGGGCAAACACTCCGGCAAATTTTTCTTCAAATTGAATCTTGCCGTTATCTAGATCGAGCTTACAAATCTTCCCGCTGATATTGACAAAAAACATACTGCTGTTTAGGTAATGAGGCACTATATAAGATTTAATTTCATCGCTTTTCCAAAGCAACTCCCCCGTGTTGGCATTAAACATATGATGAACATGTTTTGTTTGCCATTTATTAGTGCCTTGGACAAACAAATAATCATTATAAGTAGTAATAATCCCTGGGATACCGTCTATTTTTTGGCTCCAGGTTGGTTTCTTTTTTTCTAAGTCGTATCTAGCTATTGATTTTTTTTGCCCCAAGAATACTTCGCTCTTGTTATCCATGTTTAATTCCTCAGTCCTTAAAAAACTACATAATATAAAGCAACGGCCAAGCTTGCATAACAATTAGAGAAAAAGCTATTCAAGAACAAATGTTAGTTTGTGTTTAACAGATGCAACACTTAGATTAAGTCCGTCTTTGATTCTTGGAGAGTATAAAAATCTTGAAACAGTGTTTAGTGACTCGGCAGCAAATATGTCGTCTGTGCACTGATCAACAA
>JBGTUV010000155.1:0-3548 GCA_041938985.1 Candidatus Nitromaritima sp.
ATAGACGCAATGGCGCAAGATCTCTTCAAAGGGAAATTATAGCAATCAACAAAAGTCCAGTCTTACATCTAGTTAATTTGGACTGTTCTATGTTTCTCCGTTTAGATACCATGAGGTTTAAAGTGATATCTCCAAAGGCTCTTCCTGTATAAAAAAATGACAAACTTGAAACAATTGGGCGAGTTCGGATTGATAGAACGACTTCGTTCTAGGCTTAACACCCGCTCACCGCGAGTAAAAAAAGGAATCGGAGATGACAGCGCTGTTTTCTCAACTCGCCCAAATACCTTACAACTAACATCGACAGACTCCCTCATCGAATCAATCCACTTTGATTTAAAAACAATCACTCCAAAACAGTTAGGGCACAAGGCCATGGCCGTTAATATAAGCGACATTGCGGCAATGGGAGGGACCCCATACCTGGCACTCATTTCACTAGGGTTCCCCACGTCTACTTCTACAAAATTTATCGATGCGCTTTACTCTGGACTACAAACAATATGTAATTCATATAGAATCGAATTAGCTGGAGGCGACACCGTAGCTTCTCCTAAGCACCTATTTATCAACGTATGTATTTTGGGCGAAGCTTGTAAAAACAGGGTCTTTTATAGAACGGGAGCAAAGCCGGGTGATCAAATTTTTGTCACAGGCAATCTGGGTGACTCTGCCATGGGTCTTGGGATCCTAATGGACAAAAATAAGAATTTCATCGCTGCCAAACACAGGAATGCACTTGTAAAAAAACATTTGGAACCTATCCCTCGAGTAAAGGAATCAGGCCTGCTGGCCAAGTCACGATTAAAAGTGACCTCGATGATTGATGTAAGTGATGGTCTCACGCAAGACTTGGGTCACCTTTGCGCTAAAGATAAGCTTGGAGCAAATCTTTACGAGGATAGCCTTCCTGTTTCTGAGGCGTTAAATAGCGCTTGCTTACAAAAAAAACATGCTCCTACCCCCTGGGTTCTGCAAGGTGGTGAAGATTATGAATTGCTGTTTACAATAAAGCCGGAAGATGTTAAAAATCTAAAGAGATTGTTTTTAAAGGCCAATACCTTTATTTCGCATATTGGAGAGATCACCAATTCTCCAAAAAAAATAATCCTGACAAGGGAAAATGGCAGTAAAGTTTCCCTTAAACCGGCAACGGGGTTCAATCACTTCAAGTAAAGATAGTGGAGTCGACCTTGTTCTTTAAATTGAAATCTACCCACCAAAAAATTCTTAATAATTTCGATTCAAATACGCCGGTCACATTAGGAGCCGACTGACACCTTGGACGAATCTATATTACCGCATACCCTTCTTTTAACCGTACTTCTTGTTTTTTCGGCTTTCTTTTCTGCCTGTGAAGCGGCATTTTTTTCTCTCACATCACTTCAACTAAAAGAGTTAAAAGACAAAAAGGGGCGCTGGGGACTCGTCGCCAATGACCTCCTTGAAAAACCAAGAGAATTACTCATAACCATTTACATTGGAAACGAGCTGGTGAATATCGGCGTATCCGTTATCACGACCTCTATTTTCATAACTCAATTTGGGAGCTTTGGTATAGGCATCGCGATCGGAGTGGGAACCTTTCTTTTGCTTGTCTTTGGAGAAATCATTCCAAAAACTCTTTCGCTGCAATTTCCTCAAACTTATGCCGTTTCCGCCGCATACCCTCTCAGATTATTCGCTTTGGTAGTCCAACCAATACAATCCGTTCTCACATCGATCGCTGAAAAATTCATCTCATTTATTGGGTTTACTTTTAGCAAAGATAAAAAAACCGCAATAACTGACGACGAGTTTCGCACAATGGTTCAAGTGGGTGAAGGTGAAGGTGTGATTGACTCAGAAGAAAGCGAGCTTATTCATAACGTCATAAAGTTTGGAGAAACAACCGTAGCGGAGGTCATGACTCCTAAAATAGATATGTTCACATTATCCATCGATGACAAACTTGAAGATATCTTACCGCGTATCGTAGAAAATTTTTATGCGCGCGTTCCCGTTTTCGATAGTGACGGAGAAAATTTCGCAGGAATTTTATTCACTAAAAATTTAACTAAATTAAAGCACCTGCCACCCGAAAAATTTAGTCTCAAGAGTGTGTTACGTCCTTTCTTTTCGATCCCCCAGACAAAAAAAATAAAGGAAGTATTGCAAGAGTTTAAAAAAAGAAAGCGCCATATGGCTGCAGTTCTGGATGAGTACGGTAGCATCTGCGGATTGGTAACCCTGGAAGATATTTTGGAGGAGTTGGTTGGTGAAATTGACAGTGAAATGCGTCTAGAAGAAAATCCTCTAGTGCAAATTGATGATAATAATTTTCGTCTTCTAGCCACCTATCCAGTTAGTGAATTCAATGAACATTTTGGAACTCAAATCCCCGAAGAAGAATACGATACGGTTGGTGGTTTTGTGTTTGGTCTTTTTGGCAGGGTACCTCGATCAGGAGAAGCGATCGCCCACGAAAACATCAAATTCAGGGTTGAAAAAATGAAGGGAGCTCGAATATTAAACCTTCACATCACCATTATAAATTCGGTTGCTAACGGTAATAAAGAGGATGTGGGGGGAGAAACGTAGTGGCCCTTTCAACCACATTAATTCTGATTGGCATCTTTATTCTCATGGAGGCTTTTTTCTCTGGATCAGAAATTGGCATGATTGCCATCAACCGGATTAAAATGAAGCAGAAAGCTGATGAGGGAAATCACTCTGCCCAAATTGTTCTTAATCTACTAAACACACCTGAAAGACTATTCGCTACCACCTCACTTGGAACCAATCTAGCGGTTGTTTCTAGTACTTCTATTTTTACGGCTTACATGGTAACCCATATGGGGCAACATGGTGAACTATTGGCCATGGTCATACTTTCACCCATCATTCTTTTTGCGGGAGAAATTGTTCCAAAGATGATCCTGCAAAACCGAGCCGATGCGGTCATGCCATTCCTGATTAGGTCCCTTAACTTAAGCCTAACATTACTTTCCCCTATCATAAATTTTTTCACCGGCATTTCGAATTTTGTCACTAACAAGTTAATTCGCTTGCCACAGGAGGATAAAAAGTCGTTCAGCCGTGACCAAATCTTACAGGCTCTCAGTTTAGACTCTCAAACAATCGCACTGGATGCCGCCGAACGAACCATGATCCACAAAATTTTCAACTTTGGTGAAATCACTGTCGAACAGTGCATGGTACCGCTCGTCCAACTTACAGCTATTCGTGATGACTCAACCTTGGAGCAAGCGCACCAACTTGCCGTAGACACAGGGTTTTCAAGATTTCCAGTATTTCATGAGAGAATGCATAACATCATAGGAATCCTCAATACTTTTGACTTGCTAAACCAGCCAATAGATGACTCGCCCCTAACACACCTTATCCGACCGGCTCATTACATTCCTCCCAATAAAAAAATTGACGACCTACTCAAAGAGCTACAAAAAAGAGGACTGCATATGGGAGTCGTAGTAGATGAGTATGGCGGCTGTATTGGGCTTACAACCGTAGAGGATTTACTGGAAGAAATTGTAGGAGAAATCGAA
>JBGTUV010000156.1:0-3540 GCA_041938985.1 Candidatus Nitromaritima sp.
TTCTTGAAAAAATTAGGAATTTAATCAAATCCAATGTCAAGGTTTCACCTAACGAACTGAATGAAGCATACATGCTTGCGAATGAAAAAGTTAAATTAGACTACATAATAATTCCAAGTAATCACTTCAAATCAGAAGAAAAAGTTAGCCGGGAAGAAATAAAATCTTTCTACGAAAAAAATAAAGGGCGTTTTGAGATCCCGGAAAAAATTAAGGTCCAATATGTAAAAACTACCCCAAAGGATTATGAGAGCCTGATAGACATCCACAGTGAAGATATAGAAGATTATTACAATACTAAAATAGCGGACTTCAGGGTCCGAAAAATGTATAAGGCTGCTCATATCCTCATTCAACCTGAAACGAATGTCAACAACTCAGAAGAATCTACAAAAAAAGCAGAAGAGCTGGCAAAAGATAAAGCAGATGGCATTTTGAAAAAAATTCGAAATGGAGCGAGTTTTAGCGAATTGGCGAAAAAATATTCCGATGACCCTGTTTCTGGGGAAAATGGAGGAAGCCTTGGTGAGTTTCCAGAAGGAATGATGGTTACCGAGTTTGAAAATGCATTAAAAAAGCTTAACCCAAAGGAAACAAGCGAGCCTATAAAAACGTCTTTCGGCTTCCACATTATTCAACTTAACAAAGTGACCCCAGAAAGAATCAAACCGTTAGAAGAAGTGAAGGAGGAAATAATAACAAAACTTAAAGACAACAAAACCCGCCAGAAAATGAGACGCGTCGTCAAACACGTTTATCGCTCTGCCAAGGATGACCAAGACTTGATGCGTGCCGCCCAAGAGAATAACCTGTCCACACAAACCACCCCATTTATCTCTAGAGAGGATCATGTTGATCCAGACATTGGAAGTAATCCCGAGTTCTTCAACCAGGCATTCTTACTGGAAGACAACAAAGTCGGAGAACCCGTAGTCACATTGGAATCCGCTTTTGTAATGAAAGTAGTGAACCGAGAAAAACCATATATTCCAGAGCTTAATGATGTTGAACAATTAGCCCGATCAAAATCTCAGGAAGAAAAAGATCACACCTTTTCAACAACAAAATCCGAGTCACTTGCTAAAAAAATTACCAATGGGACAATTGACCTTGAATCCACTGCCAAGAAACTTGGGCTAGATCTGAAGCACACTCCATTCTTTAACCGGTCCGACTCTATTCCAGGAATCGGTAACCTTGAAAAGGTAAAAACCAAAGCGTTTGAGTTGGATAACGGAAAATCTGGGTGGGCTTTTGTAAGGGATAACTATTACCTGATTCGCGTTCAGGATCGACAAAAAGCGAATGCCCCCGAGATAGAAGCTTTAAAAGAATTAAAAACAAAACTCAAACTAGAAAAAGGAGACTCTGCTTTTCAGGAGTGGATGGGAAACCTCAAAGAAAGGTCTGAAATCCTGATAGACAAATCACAACTTTAATTTTCACGCCAAGATTTTCGAGTAACGTCGATGGATTTTTAATATTTTATCCACGAGGCTTTCTATATCTTCCGCAATCACTCGAATCATCTCTTCTTTTCGCATACCACCTTTGTCAAAAATAATATCTGGAACAAATCCGCATTTCCGAATGGAAGAAGCCGTACCCCATTCCAAAGATGACCCTTCAAGTGTTCTGATTTTTTTTGGCTCCATAGCACGATCAAAGGAAGCCAGAGTAAACTTTAAACTCTTACACACCTTAATTAAATCAGAATTATATTTTATATTCATTACTGCTCGTTTAGAAGGATCAAATTGCATAACAGTCAAAACAATATCAGCAACGTGACGAGAGCCTCCAAAAATTGGCGGCGAGGGTATTACAATATTCTTTCCGCACTTAACAATGCGAGCAGGAAACCCAATGACATCATCTACTGTACGTGCATTCTCTAGCCCAAAACCAATGTTGGATTGAACCTCTGGAATCAATCCACCAACACAGTGATCCTTCAATACTTCAACAGCTCGAAAAACACGTTGAGACATATCATAGCGCTCGGAATCCTGATAGAGGCTGGCCAGAGGTTCGACTTGCGGTGCACCTTTCCCGGATTTAATAGCCCCCATAATTGCAAGACCGGTAAATTCCTTTGCTTCTTTCACTGCTGCAACGATATCCTTACCCTTTGCCAAACCTGCCGTGATGGCCGATGCTAAAGTGCAACCTGTCCCATGAACATCGACGCCAGTCACACGATCTGCATTCAGACAAAGAGAGCGCTTCCCATCAAAGAAAAAATCCTGGGGCTCACCTTTTAAATGCCCACCCTTAATAAGGATATTTTTAGCACCCATTTTTATCAAAACCCTGGCTGCCCGAATTCTGTCAGACGGTTGTCTGATCTTCACTCCTGATAAAATCTCAGTTTCATTTAAATTAGGTGTTAACAAGAAAGTAACAGGTAAAAGTTCCTTCTTCATCACTTGAATTCCCGGCTCTGACAACAATGATTTCCCTGACGAAGAATATATGACAGGATCGACAACAATTTTTTTAACTCGGTAACGGCGCAATATACGAACCACTGTTTCGACTATTAATTCGTTTCCTAACATCCCTGTTTTAACAGCACCGGGCTTTCCATCTCTTAAAATGGCTCTTAGTTGTTGCTCAACTACTTCGGGTGAAATATTATGAACCGTCTCAACACCTACTGTATTTTGTATGGTTATGGAAGTCGCAACCGATTTTCCACTGACTCCAAACGCTGAGAATGTTTTCAAATCTGCTTGGAGTCCCGCACCTCCACTTGGATCAAATCCAGCCACTGTTAAAGCGGTGCTAGTTGCAGTTTTCATGAAATTAAAATGGTGACGGAGAAATTAAGAGTCAGCACTCTAGCAGACCAATGAAAGAGATGGCAACAATTTAATTGAACTAAAAATTAGAACTTGAGTGAATGAATAAGTATATGAGATGAATTACCCGACAGTCACAGACTTGGCCAACGATCGTGGTTTGTCGATATTACGCTTGAGAGAAATAGCCGTAAAATAAGCTAACAATTGACCAATCACAAGCTGGACGAAAGGCGCAACAATAGGTTTTACATTGGGGAGGATAATTTCTTCACTAAACAAATCCTTATTCTTGCTACCCTCATCAAAGTGGACGCCCAGAACAAACCCGGATCTAGCACGAATTTCTTCAACACTGTGAATTGTTGACTCATATAGTTCTTTGTCAGAGCGTGGAGGAATGAATACAATGGAATTTACATCCTGATCAATCATCGCCAGAGTCCCATGTTTTAAAAATCCGCCAGGCATTCCCTCCGCATGTACATATGCGACCTCTTTCATCTTAAGAGCCGACTCTAGCGCAATTGGGTAATAAATTCCTCGGCCAAGATAAAGCCAGTTTTTCACCTTAGAGTAATTGTTCGCTATACGATGGATGAACCCTGACCGCTCATTCAATATATTCTGTATAACTTCGGGCAACTCACGAAGAGCAGTTATAGACGCATCGTATTCTCTTCGTTTTATTTTCTTTTTCTTTAGGCTTAATTTTAAAGCTAAAATAGTTAAGGTG
>JBGTUV010000157.1:0-3537 GCA_041938985.1 Candidatus Nitromaritima sp.
CGCCCGGATAGGAGATCAACAACAATCACACTTGGCAAGGGTATTACCAAAACCGAAGCCAGAAAGATTGAGACCCAGATCCGGGCGGAGATCAACGCGGGCAAGTTCTTTGACATTAGAAAAGGAGAATACCTAACCGTATCCGGTTTGCTGGATTATTTTCTGGAGAAGTATTCCATGGTTCAGGTCAGGAAAGGTCGGAAGAAGATAGAGACCGTTAAAACCGAGGAATTCTTTGTCAGGCAGCTGAACCGCAAACTGGGGAACCTACTGTTACCCGAAATAACATCCCAGAGTCTTGAAGACTATATGGATTCAAGATATGAGGATGGGGTGACAACGATTACTGTTCACCACGAGCTGAATCTTTTTCGCCACGCTTTCCAACTGGCGGTAACAAAATGGGAGTTCATCACAAAAACTCCATTTGCAAATGTAAAACTGCCAAAAGGAGATAAAAAGAGAGTGCGTTACCTCAGTGCCGATGAGGAGACAAAACTGTTTGCAGCTTTGGACCAAGTTAGTTGGTTGCGTTCAGTGGTGATTGTAGCTAGAGAAACGGGATTAAGACTTTCCAACATATGCAACCTTACCTGGAACCAGGTTAATCTTTTCAAACGATACGTAGAAATTGAAAAGACAAAGAACGGAAAACCTGTCTGGATCCCTTTGAGCAACCTTGTCCACACTGAACTAATGAAGTTAAGCAAGGTGCGGGACCTTCAATCAAACCGCGTGTTCTTGGTTGACGACAAACCCATCCACCGCAACCGAGTAGGTTTAGCTTTCAGACGATTAGTTAAAAAGGCGGGGATTGAAAACTTCAGGTTCCATGATCTTCGCCATGATTTCTGCTCTCGTTTAATTCAGGCTGGAGAAGAGTTGAGTGTGGTTTCAGAGTTAGCTGGACACAGTAGCATCATCACAACCCAACGCTACGCTCACCTTAGTCCCGAAGCAAAACGCAAAGCAATTTCTTCACTGAATGGCTTCAATTTGGCTTCAATCAAATAAAAAGGCCTAACCGAAATCGGTTAAGCCATTGTATTTAAAAGTGGAGCTAGCGGGGCTCGAACCCGCGACCTCTTGCATGCCATGCAAGCGCGCTCCCAGCTGCGCCACAGCCCCAATTCTTTGGTTTTCCGTTAATTGCTATAACTCTTGCAAGCAGTATTCTAGCAGAACTGAGCATCAATAGTGCACTAGATTTTTTTCTATCGTAGAATACCCACACTGATTTAATGTGAGATTTTGCATTTTTAACATCATCTATATCTATAAATATGCTCCCCCAGTTTTTTATGAAATCAAAAATTTTTTCGCCTATTCTTTCTATTCCCTTCATAACCGCGGGAATGCTTTTTATTCTTATGATTTTCCCGAAATTTGTTTTGGCAAAAAAAACAATACAACAACTTGGCTCCTTACAACTATTAATACCTAAAGACATCAAGGTAAACATATTTGCCAAGGATGTACGTCGAGCAAGGCATATGGCGTTTGATGACCAAGGAGTTTTATTTCTCAGTCAAGCTAAAGAAGGAAAAGTCGTTGCACTACCCGATTTTGATAAAAATGGCGAATCTGACCAAAAAGTTTCTATCATTTCAGGTCATAGGGCTCCACATGGATTGGCATTTATGAAAATTAAGGACCATTATTATCTTTATGTCGCTGAAGAAACCAGGGTCATCCGATTAAAACGTATTCGCAAACCTCTTACCTATGGAGTTCCAGAAACTGTTGTCGATAATATTCCCGGCGGCGGACACTACACGCGTACCATAAAAATAAAAAACAACAAGCTCTATTTGTCTGTTGGGTCATCGTGCAATGTTTGTATTGAAAAAAACCCTCTGCGCGCGGCAATTTCACGCTTCAACTTAGATGGTTCAGGTGGTGAAATTTTTGCAAAAGGTCTGCGCAATTCGGTTGGAATTGAATTTTCTCCTTACTCTGGTGAATTGTGGGGTGTTAACAACGGGCGTGACATGCTGGGTGACCATCACCCAGAGGAAGAACTGAACATTATCCACCAGGGAAAACACTATGGTTGGCCTTACTGTTATGAAGCCAAAACCTTTGATCAAGATTTTGGAAAAAGTTTTAACTGTTTAAAAACTGAAGCTCCTGCCTATACCTTCACTGCCCACATGGCTCCACTTGGGCTTTCTTTTTATCAAAAAGGAATTCTGCCAAAACGCTATAACCACAGCGTATTTATCGCGTTTCACGGTTCATGGAACAGATCTATTCCTGCCGGCTACAAAGTGATCCGTCTAAAACTCGATTCGATGGGTAATATTGTTTCTCATGAAGACTTTATAAGTGGGTGGTTGAAAAAAAATGGTTCTCCAAGTGGTAGGCCGGTCGACATAGAATACTCCCCCGAAGGAGAGCTTTATCTTTCCGACGATCTTCTGGGGGTAGTCTACAAAATAAGCGGCAATTAAAAGGGCTTGATACCTGCGAATCATCACCCTGCCACAGAGAAAGACCACTTTCCAGCGAGACTTGCCTTACGCCCGTATCACTATATAATGTAAGAGAAATTTTTCCGCAACCCTATCAGATAATCGCTTCATAGTGGTTATCCGTTCCTTCACTTTTTTACGGATATTTTGTGTTTATAAATTTTAATCGACGTCTTCGAAATATTTTTTTGACTGGATTTTTGATAACGCTTCCTATTGCTCTTACTATCTTCATTCTCAGCTTCCTCTTCAAAAGCCTCGATGCGCTATCTCCTGTTTTCACTCATTGGTTGATCTTTCTGGGCGCTCCTATTCCAGAAGGATACCGCATTCCTTTTCTGGGGGTAGTCATGACCTTTGTTATTGTATTTCTTGTTGGCGCAGTGACCACCAATATATTTGGAAAAAAAATACTTCATTTATGGGAAGAAATTATTGGGAAAATTCCTTTTGTCCGGCGTATTTATAAAGGAACTAAGCAGGTCGTATCTTCGTTTGCGACAATGGATACAAAGTCATTCACTAAAGTGGTACTCATTGAATTTCCGAGAAGAGGAGCTCACGCAATAGCCTTTGTTACAGGGAAAACCAGTGGAGAACTGCAACGCCTTACAAGTGAGAACCATATGAAGGTTTTTATACCCACCACACCGAACCCAACTTCAGGGTTCATCGTTTTCGCTGACCCTAGCGAGTTCATTACACTAGATATGACAATCGAAGAGGGCATTAAGTACGTGATATCTGGCGGGATTGTGACGCCTGATCATGTTGAAAAATTAATTAAGAATTCTAGTGTGTGACCCACCCTATCGATAGAATTATTTTTATTGACAACCACCTTATAGCTGTAACCAAACCAGCGGGACTTCTAACACAACCCGACCGTAATACAGATGAGTCATTAATTGACCAAACCCGCCAGTGGATTAAAGAAAAATATAATAAGCCGAATAATATTTTTTTGGGGCTAGTGCATCGCTTAGACCGTAATGTCTCTGGTGTTGTCCTGTTTGCTCGTACTTCAAAAGCGGCCTCTCGACTTTCTAAACAATTTCGAGAG
>JBGTUV010000158.1:0-3536 GCA_041938985.1 Candidatus Nitromaritima sp.
TGATTCTTTCATAGCCTCTTTGACTACAATAGATCCAAGATCATGTCCTTGCATCTTTTTGAGAGAACCACCAAATGCTCCAACTGCAGTTCTTACTGCTGAAGTTATTACTATTTGTTTTTCGTTTATCGTCCAACTTTTTCAAATACAGTCTCATTTTATTATTTTTCTGCTTATCAAACTTGTAATCTTGTTTGATATGACCCACAACAAAATCATCTTCAATCATATCTAAGCAATAGTTTATGACTTTAGGATGCAATGCATTTATATCTAAGAAGTCTGGATCAGTCAAAAAATGAAAATAATGTTTTGAATCCGTAAATTGTTTCGTGAAGTCAATAATATTATTCAAGTCTGGTAAATTTAAACAACTGACTGTTGTGTTAAATGGTTTGTACTCCACAAAATTATCAAGAGAAAAAGCTGTAAAACAAAATGCTTGGAATCATTTACAAGAATGTTATACAAATAATAAAGTTGTAACTGGTGTACCTTTTAATCGTGTTAAAGGAGGAATGAGCGTTGATCTTGATGGCGTAACAGCTTTTTTACCTGGAAGCCAAATAGATACTAGACAAATAACCAAAGATACTAGAGAACTTTTAGACAAACCTTTAGATTTGATGATACTGAAAATGGATAAATTTAGAGGTAATATTGTTGTATACCCGTATTTTTAGCCCAGTTGGGTCTAATTGAGTTGGAACGTTGGGAAAAAGAGAAAAATAAAACTGAAGGATCCGACCATAAAATGGAAGGATCCAAAAAAGTCAACGAAACCACTTACGTTAAAGGAAAAATTCTTTTTTGCATGTACGAGGTAACCTGCAAGGGGTATTATATGTTAGGAATGCCTAATCTGCGCGAAGCGAAAAAAAAAAGCCCGCCACCACTTCGCGGCACTAAGACCCACTTCGCTACATAACGGCCGCCAATAAACCTCGCGACAAAGCAGCCAAAACAAAAACGCCAACGAGGTTTTTAGCTGAAGCCCAGTAGGGAACGCGCGCGGATAAGCGTAGTTTTTCTTTCGCGACTTTCGTTGTTTTGGTTGTCTTTTAAAACTAAGTAAGTCTTAAAGGGCGAAGTCATTTTCGTCCCGCGCTGCGATTTTTTTTTGCAAAAAAAACTTTCTGATTTTTTGGAAGAAGTAAATAAAGGGATTTCCTCAAAACACTAAAAATTAATTTCACCCATAAAGAACACCCATTCATACAGGCAGAATCCCGGATTGGAATCCCGGTTATCATCAATCAGACAAATGAACTGTTGTTAAAATTAAGTCTCTAATTTTTATTCCAGCTGGCTTAATATCTTCAGTCCTAACAGCAGTAGGATGAATAGGATTAGGGTTCTATTATCCCAGTTTGTATTCTCCACCTTTTTCTAAAGCTACCTTATATGCTGGTCTCTCATGATAGCGTTCTAAAATGGAAATCAAATTTGGAAACGGTTGGAGCGATCCAGAAATCTGTGCACCTTCAAAAACAAAGGAAAGCATAGTATCCACTGCGGAAAAGGTATCTCTAAAAAAGAAGTCATCATCACCAAGCCTTTCTGAAAGGAAGCTTAGGTGATTATTTATTTCAGAAAAAATTCTTTCATGTAAAGGTTTAGCAGCATCTCCAAGAAAGCTTGAATAAAGTAATAACAATAAAGGCAACATTGCCGAACCTTCAGCATAATGCATTAATTCAAGATAATTATAATAATCTGAATCTTCTAAATTTGGAGCAAACCCTTTAGGTGCATACTTATCGACAATATAAGTTGTAATAGCAGCTGATTCAATAATGATTTTTCCATCTTCACTAATAACTGGAGACTTGCCTAATGGATGAATTTTTTTAAGAGATTCCGGTGCCAAATTAGTTACCTTATCTCTTGAGTAACTTTCTATTTCATAGGAGGCATTTAATTCTTCTAATAGCCACAAGATTCTTTGTGATCTAGAGTTATTTAAGTGATGAACAGTTATCATATTTTTTCCTTTTATTTTAAAAGCGGATTTCTTAAATCAACATTAACTTTTGTACAAATTACACTCTGTCTACAGGTTAGTCTAGAGTGAAGCACCCATTGACCAGTCTCTGTGATTATCAATTCTCTTCGCCCGGGCTTCATTTCCGGCGGACAACATATCATGTGGAAAGCCAGGTGAAATTGCACTCACCGCATCCAATCGTTGCATCTGATCTTCGTCAAGGCTTACGGTAAGGCATCCTAGGTTTTCTTCTAACTGCTCGACGGTTCTTGCACCCAACAGCGGAATGATATTAGCGGGTCCGTTTCTGAGCCAGGCAATCGCTACTTGAGTTGCCTTGGCGCCAATGTCCTCAGCGATGGCCATGACTTCAGCCGTAATTTTCAAGGCACGTTTATCGATGGAACCACGCATTTTGGCCCGACCTTCCGTTGCTGCATCTTTATTGTATTTTCCGGACAAGATGCCGGAGCCAACGATGCCCCAGGGCGTCACTGCGATGTCCAGAGCGCGAGACATTGGCAGCAGTTCTCTTTCGACAGATCTGTCGATAAGGCTATAGCGAATTTGCAATCCGACAAATTGAGACCAGCCCTTCAATTCAGCAATTGTGTTTGCTCTGGATACAACCCATGCCGGCGTATCAGAAATACCAACATAGAGCACCTTGCCCTGGGAGACGAGATCATCAAGGCCTCGCATTAATTCCTCAGTAGGTGTTGTCGGGTCCCAGAAATGAGCCCAATACAAATCGATGTAATCTGTTTTTAGGCGCTTCAAGCTGGCGTGGACCGAATTCATCATATTCTTTCGCGAATTGCCGGAAGCATTAACATCGCGGCCACGCATAGCACCCGTAAACTTGGTTGCAAGTACGATCCTCTCCCGATCTGCCTGCATAAATTCACCCAAAAACGTTTCACTTGTTCCACCGTTATAAACATTTGCTGTATCGATAAAGTTTCCGCCTTCTTCTCGAAAAGCCTCATAAACCTTACGACTTTCATCCTTATCAACACCAAACCCCATTTCAGTTCCAAAGGTCATCGCGCCCAAGGCGAGTTCGGAAACCTTTAATCCACTTTTACCCAACAGTTTATATTTCATACGTACCTCTCTATGTAACTAATATCAATCAATCTACCTTTCTATCATTAATCAAAACTCTCCCCATGAATCTTAATGTATAACTTCCTCTTCGGTCTAGTTTGCTTCTGTCTGCCATGATAGCCATTCCAGGTATCTTGATCTGCAATACCAAACCTCATTAATTAATTTTTTGTCTGAAGCTAAGGCTTCCCATAAAAAAACAGAGCCTAAGCTCTGTTTAGTTCGAGTTCGAAAGTGTCTAAACTTGAGATTCTTGTTTAGCTCCTCGATAAATTTCTCTTTTTATCTTGGTGGTCTAAAAGTTTTTTTGCTAGCTTTAACTTTTAGTGCTTTCGCCTTTCGTTCTCTAACCAATTTTTCTCTCCTTTCCTCGTCTCGAGTTGTTTCCAGGTCGGTTAAATTGGTCCAGTGATATTACTACGATAGAAAAAAATTACAA
>JBGTUV010000159.1:0-3506 GCA_041938985.1 Candidatus Nitromaritima sp.
CTATTCTCCTTTTAACGGCGAAGGATGCTGTTGATGATAGGGTGGCAGGACTTAATAAGGGCGCGGATGATTATTTAACAAAGCCTTTTGCTTTTTCTGAATTATTGGCACGAGTGAGGGTGCTATTGCGCCGTGGTAAGGCCGAAGTCAAAACCACACTCCAGATTTCAGACCTTACTCTTGACTTAGTGAGCCATAATGTTAACCGAGGGGGCGACGAAATAGAGCTTACGGGGAAAGAGTATAGTCTCCTTGAATATTTTATGCGTAACCAAGAAAAAGTGTTGACTAGAACTATGATTGCGGAGCACGTGTGGGACTATAATTTCGACACATTCACAAACGTCATAGATGTCTATATCAATCACCTACGCAAAAAAATCGATAAAGGACGGGAATCAAAGTTGTTACACACGTTGCGGGGTGTTGGGTATATCATGAAAAAATAACATGCCATTCACATCGATTCGTTCCAAATTAACAGCATGGTATGTTCTTCTTTTGGGTGTGATTCTTGTCTTATTTAGCATCTTGTTATTTTTCTTTCTTTCTAAACGTTTATACGAAAGTGTAGACAACTCACTCACCGTTTCAGCCCGTATTGTGGCTCGTTCAACTCAGATCAATAATAGTCGAACCCCGTTTCCAGGCCTTGACCTGTTTTTTGATCAATTTATGGGGTTTGGTACAAACAAATCTTACAAAATTTATGATGGCTCTGGGAATATCGGTTCTCTTTCTAAAAACTTTGATGGTTCGCAGTTTCCCCTTACTCAGCGTGCATATTCAGCGGCATTAAAAGGAGGGACTTCTTACGAAACTTTTTTGATCTCCGATGATCACCCCATCCGGGTTATCACCATGCCAGTTTTAAAGGGTGCCAAACTTGCTAATTTGGTTCAGGTGGGTACCTCGCTAAAGGTGGTGGTAGATACCCTGAAAAACTTGCAGATTATTCTCTTGACGGCTGTTCCTGCCGTTCTCCTGTTGACGGCCTTGATCGGTCGATTTATAGCTCGGCGTGCACTTAAGCCTGTAGCAAAAATCACCCAGACAGCGAAAGATATTGGATCAGGTGCCAACCTCAGTCAGCGTATTCCGGTGTCAGAAGTTAAGGATGAGATCGGGCAATTAGCGCTCACGTTCAATTCGATGATGGATCGTCTGGAGAGTTCTTTTACGCAAATGCGTCAGTTCAGCAGTGATGCCTCGCACGAACTTCGCACGCCCTTAACTGTACTAAAAGGGCAAAGCGAACTTGCCTTGGGAAAAGAAAGAAAGCCGGAAGAATATCAGGAAGTCATCTCCAGCAACTTAGAAGAGATCAATTATATGTCCAAAGTCCTTGAGGACCTTTTCCTGCTTTCCAAATCAGATGAGAATCAGATCGCATTAGACTGCGAATCAGTTAACCTTAAATCACTTATCGAGGAGGTTTGCAAGCATGCAGAGATCATTGCCTCAGAAAAAAATATAAAAATTGTCATCGCTTATCTTGAGGGAGTACAAGTTTATGGAGACCCCGTGCGATTACGGCAAATGATATGGAATGTTGTGGTAAACGGAATCAAATATACTCAACACGATGGAGAGGTGAAAATATCTGTGCAAGATAAGGGAGATGGTGTGCTAATAATCATTCAGGATAACGGTATTGGCATTTCTGAAGAAGATTTACCTCTAATTTTTAATCGGTTTTATCGAGTGGATAAGGCACGCTCGCGCCAAGAAGGAGGAACTGGACTCGGGCTTAGTATTTGTAAGTTCATTGTGGATGCGCATAAAGGGAGTATCGATATTGAAAGTAAACTGGGCGAAGGAACAAAATTTAAGATCACCCTTCCTAAATCAGGGGTTTCAAACCCGCAAAAAGTGTTGTAATTATTGGATCCAGACAAGAGAACGATGAACCCAGGCCTTATCGCCCAGACTGTCTTCGACATGAGCCCAGGATCCTTTTATTTTTAATACCTTCATTGAAAAATACTTATCAATAGGACTCCATTCAACTTGAGGGAATTTCGTCCCTGGGCCCTGACGTAAATTTGTTTTATTGTTTTTGATAACTGCGCACATATAGGCCTTGGTAGTAATCGTTCTGTATATCCAGTAAACATCACCATCCAAATCTTTCACCCTGAGCCACTTACCCTCTCTACCAACTTGTCTGAAGGGCATGTATTTTAATACGGTCCACAGTTTTTCGTTGTGTTTTCCTGGTCCCGAGCGAAGGTTTGCTTTTTTATCCTTGACGCAAAGTGCTTCTGCTGTTTCTTGCTGAAACAGAAACACAACAAGGGTGAAAAATAGAAAGAAAGAAAAAAGAAAAAATTTGATCGTTTTTGAGGAGGTTGGGACGTGAATAAGCATAACTAATATTTTAGGTTCTCAGCTGTTATACTAACATAATAAACGGGTTCCTTGATTTGATTTTTAGTGAGTTGTTTCGTTTTTAAACCTAAGTGCATAATTTACCTTTCATGTTGATCTGTGGTCTACGATTGTCAGTTGGCGATTAATTTTTATCCAACGATATTTATTCTTAATCATTACACTACTTTAAACTAAAACTCATGATTCTTGTGACGACTTTCCAGTTGTTTCTGATTATTTTTATAGTGACTTACCTTTCCGTAAATATGATCTATCTTATTCGGATTTATCCGGTTAAGGAGGAATTGGTTGCCTACCCGTATATTTCGGTGTGTGTTCCTGCTCGAAATGAAGAGAGAGATATAAAAAACTGTGTTGAATCCTTGCTAAGTCAAGATTACCCGAACTTTGAAGTCATCGTTGTGGATGACAACTCCAACGACAATACAGCAAAAATCGTTTGCTCAATGACAGAGCAATATCCCAACTTGATATTTGTTGCTGGAGCACAGTTGGCGTCAGGGTGGACGGGCAAACCTTATGCATTGCACCAAGCTTATCAGAGGTCCCGTGGTCAATATTTATTGTTTACCGATGCCGATCTTAGGTATCAGTCACACGCATTGAAAACGGCTATTCACACAATGATATGTAAAGATCTTGACTTGTTGACGCTCATGCCTGCAGCAGTATTTGGTTCGTTTTGGGAGAGAGTGGTTCAGCCTGTAATATTCGGGTTTATCGCCGCCCTTACCAACTTCAGGAAAGTTAATAGCGAGAGTCATCAAAGTGCTATGGGATTCGGTGCGTTTCTTTTGTTTAAGAAAGAAGCTTATCAGAAAATTGGTGGGCATCTTAGCGTTGCCAATGAAGTTCTTGAAGACATAATGATTGCCAAAAAAGCAAAGTTGAATGGCCTTTCTATTTTGGTTGCAGATGGGAAGAATTTATTTTCAATTCGCATGTATCATTCTATGAAAGAAATCTGGATGGGTTGGAGAAAAAATATTTTCTTGGCGATGAAAAGTTCTATCTTTAGGGCATCTTATTATATGGTTATGGTTCTTTGCTTCCTCTTGACCCCTTATATTGTCGTCATGTGTAATTTGTGGGTAGGTACGGGGAGCGTGTGG
>JBGTUV010000160.1:0-3504 GCA_041938985.1 Candidatus Nitromaritima sp.
GCCCTAGAATTTTTGGAGCAGAGACTTTTCTATACCATTCCATTACATCGGTGCCACAAATACCGCATGCTTGCATTTTTACGAGGATTTCTTTTTCCTTTATAAGTGGTTTACTTATTTTTTTTATTCTTATATCTGAATTACTGTAGTATTCAGCTACATTAATGACTGAATCATTTGTATTTTTGGCATTCAATTAAGCTAACCTTGACTATATAAATCGTATGCTTCTTTAGAGTCAGCTCCTTTATGAACAATAGCCTTTATGGCTTTCATCATTGCTGGAGGATTTCCACTTTGAAATATATTTCTTCCCATATCAACACCTGATGCACCTTCTTTGATTGCATTTTCGGTCATTAGTAATGCATCTTTTTCAGGAATCTTTGTACCTCCAGCCATCACTATAGGAACCGGACAACTCTCGACTACTTTATAAAAATCTTCACAGTAATAGGTTTTAACTATTCTTGAACCAATTTCTGCAGCAATCCTACAAGCCAAACCTAAATATCTTGAGTCTCTAGCCATCTCTCTTCCAACTGCGGTTATAGCTAGAACAGGCATACCATATTTTTCTGCTTCATTAATTAATCGCCCTAAGTTAGCTATGGTTCTATCTTCGTTTTCAGCCCCTACAAATATTGACATTCCAATTCCAGATACATTTAATCTGATGGCTTCTTCTAATGAGACAACAATATCTTCATTGGAAAGTTCTCCCAAAATACTCGGACCACCTGAAACCCTGAGACAAATTGAAGATTGGATATTTTTTTCTACACAATTTCTTAGCATGCCTCTAGTTATAAAAAGGCAATCAGCTAAATTAGCCAATGGAGCTAAAGTTTTCCTGAGATCTTCCAGGCCAGTAGTTGGTCCCTGAAAATATCCATGATCTACTGCAAGCATTACAGTTTTTCCTGATTCGGGTTTAAAAATTTTTGAAAGTCTATTTGCTATTCCAAAATCCATGATAGATTGTGCTCCTATTTTTTTTAACAATCCATTTTGACCATTTTATCGCATAAAATACTAGCCTAAAAGGCATCTTCATTGTTGTCATACGAGCCAAAAAGGTTTATTTTAGCCTGATAGACTACAATGTATACAGTTAATGACGATGAAAAGCGATTTATCTCTCGGTTCTATTGATATAGTTACCACCCCAAACAATTTGGAGAGGCCGTTCCAAGCTATTGATAATCCAAAAATTTTGCTCATGCGTCCACCTCAGCTTTTCTATTTCGGAGTATGGCCCAAAGGGCCTAGACTTGGCCTTCCAATTGGCCTGTTGTCAATAGCTACCTTCCTTAAAAATAAAGGCATTGATGTTGAGATTTACGATTGTTTTGTAGAAGGCGATACTTTCGACGGCGATAAATTCAATCCCAACAACTCAATATTCTCCGGTAATCTAGTAAAGCAATGGATCCGAAATTTTGAAGACGGCGGAGTTGCACCTGACGACATTATTGACAAAAGCAAGATGCTGCATTTCGGTGCGAGCTGGAGTCAGCTCAAAAAAGACCTTAGACGCCTTCAACCTGATATTGTTGGTCTTACCAACTTATTCCGTGAAAACACCAATGAGACGATTGAAGCTGCAGAGTTGATCCGTGAAGTTCTTCCTGACGCTGTGATTATCGTTGGAGGACCGAATGCGTCAGCTTTACCAGAATATATACTGGATGAATCACCAGCAGTCGACATCATCGGATTGGGAGATGGCGAGCGTGTCATGTCCGAGATTGTGGAATGGGTACAAGGGAAGCGAGCATTGCCGACTATTGAGGATATTATGTATCGTGATAATAAAAAAAATGTCCGGACATCTAAACGCGAGTTACTCATTGATCTCGATGAGCTTGGCCATATCGACTACAACCTTTTGAAGCTGGAACGTTATTTCACTTACGAGCGTAACGGCATTATGGCACGTAACAAACTCTCTTACGATGGAGCTGAGCGGTCGGTATCCTTGGTGACCTCTCGTGGCTGTCCTTACAAATGCTCCTTCTGCTCAATCCATATCCATGCTGGACGGAAATACCGTCGCTACTCAGTTGGACATGTCCTCGATCACCTAGAAAATCTAATCAAGAATCATGGGGTACGACACGTCCATTTTGAAGATGATAACCTCACCCTAGACAGAAAGCGTTTCATGGAACTTATGCATGGGATCATAGATCGTAAATTGAAATTTACTTGGGATACGCCAAACGGGACGTTTGCTAACGCACTTGACGAAGAAATGATGGTGCTAATTAAAAAAACCGGCTGTACATATCTTATTGTTGCCCCCGAATCTGGTGACCAGTGGGTTATTGACAACGTTATTGGAAAACAACCATTAACGCTTGAATATGTGACAAATGTCTTCAGGCTTGCTAAAAAGATTGGCATCGACATGCAGGCTTTTTACATTATCGGATTTCCAAGGGAAACCTTGAAACAAATCAATACAACACTCAAATTTGCCATGGATGCATTAAAGAAATACGATGTCCTGCCGCATATGGCTATGGCTCGCGCTGACCCAGGCACTGATCTTTTTGCTGAAGCTCAGATGAACGGTCATTTAGTTACGGACGTGTCAGTTAGTAACACCGGCGGGGTGCATTCTGATATGTTCACACGCCATTTGATTAAAAACAAAGAATTTGACCCTGAAAGTCTTGCGAAAATTAATGAATCTTTTCACCGAAAAGCCATTAAAATTTCCAGTTTCAAAACTCTGAAACACCTTCTTAGTAAGCCTTCAGTTGCCCTATCGAGCATTGTTTATTTTTTTAAAGGCTTCCGGAGATCTGAAACAATTCGGGACAATATCATTAAGCTATTTTTCTGCAGATTATTCTATCTTAACTCCTTGTCCCGGATAACTGAATTCGAAGGAAATAAAAAGTAGCCTGAATTTGATGTTACAGTCAGACGATCAAGATTGAACCCTGCCTAAAAGCCACAGACAAATAACAACTGTTGTATAACCATAAAAAAGATAATAATCCGGGATATTCAATAAATTTGCAGTAACAGCAGTTGTTACTCCTAAAACTGAAATAAATAGAACACTCAACAGGATTGTTTGGTCAGAAAAACCGCGATCAGAAAGTAAATAGTGTAAGTGTCGTCTATCAGCTTTTACTATTGACTGTGAAAGCCTAATTCGTCTGAAGATAGTGAATAGCGCATCTGTTAGAGGGAAGAAAACAAACCATAATGCAGTAACCGGTGTTATAAAATCTGTTTCCTGAGATAAATACACAAGATTCCAAGCAATTAAATGTCCCAAACTGGATGATCCATGTTCTCCCAAAAATATCTTCTGATGCTGTCCAAATAAATTCAGGTTAAAAGCAAGAAAAACAGCAAGACTGAGAATCAGAATTAATCCCCAGTTGTAAATAATGCCATTTAAGTATAGCAATAAAAGTAAAGATGAAATGATGACTACTGCCACTGATCCTGCCAGTCCATCTTTACCATCTAACATGTTGA
>JBGTUV010000161.1:0-3488 GCA_041938985.1 Candidatus Nitromaritima sp.
GGCCAATCGTCTTGCAATGGTATCCAATATTCCAGCTGCTTCACCGGCTTCGAAAAGATTACAGTAAAGTGAGTTAAATACCTTTGGGTGCTTTCTAAGGGAATCAGAAAGATTTTCTCCGGTTTCAATATCTTGTTTAACGGAAAGGATAATCTCACCAAAAGTTCTATTCTCGGTCTGGTCACCCAGAATCTTCAAACATTGAACCAATGGAAGCCCCGCATCAATCATGGTAGAAAATGTCCGGGTGAAAACGACGATATCCTTCTCGGTAATTCTCTGTTTACCACCACTAAAAAGAGGCTTTCCATTATTAAAACTAAATTCTTTTTTCTTTCTCTTCTCCGCAATATTAATAGGCCTAATTTTATCTTGCTTTAGGCTGGCAATGGCGGACTTCCTGTCTTCTGCCAGGATCTCATCATGTATAATCTTGCCCTTAATTCTTGCCTTGTATTCAAATGCGAGCATACCGGTTCAATCCTTTTTTACTTTAAAAGCATGAATTTAAAATTGGTCTCTATTTTTAACGACTCTGCTTTTCTCATTCGCTGCAATTACCTAAATAAATTCTGGTGGTTTTTTTAAAAATGAGGTGAAACGATCTTTTACGATTCCTTTATCGTAAGCATCTTCCGGGCTTATTTTTTTTGCTTTTAACTCGGCGAGGATCGCGTCATCTAAAGATTGCATCCCATATTTCTTACCTGTTTGAATAGCGGAAGGGATCTGGAAAGTTTTACTTTCACGGATCAGGTTGGATACCGCCGAGGTCACCACAAGGATCTCAAAAACCGCCACTCGTCCCTTCTGATCGATTCTCTTTAATAGTTTTTGCGCCACCACTCCCTTGAGAGATTCAGAAAGCGTAGTCCGTATCTGCGCCTGTTGGTGTGCCGGGAAAACATCTATTACACGATCAATAGTTTTAGTAGCATTTTGTGTGTGCAAGGTACCGAATACGAGGTGACCGGTGGATGCAGCTTCAAGTGCTAATTCGATTGTCTCAAGGTCCCGCATTTCACCTACCAGGATAATATCTGGGTCTTCACGCAAAGCTCCTCGAAGGGCCGACTTAAAACTTTTGGTATGAACTCCTACTTCACGATGGTTAACAACAGAACTTTGCCCCCTGTGGATAAATTCAACCGGGTCCTCCACTGTTATAATGTGGCATTTTTTATTTTTATTTATATGATCTACCATCGCGGCCAACGTGGTTGACTTACCACTTCCTGTTGGACCTGTAACTAGAACCATTCCCTCGTGCAACATGGCAAGTTTAGTGATACCTCCAGGTAGATCTAACTGCTCAGCCGTTAAAATTTCGCTGGGGATTTCTCTAAAGACGGCCCCAACTCCCCACCTCTGTTGAAAAAAGTTTGCTCGGTATCTGGCTAAACCTGTTATCTCATAAGCAAAATCAACATCACCTGTTTCTTCAAATAATTTTTTTTTATTATCGGGAGCAATTTCGTACAACATATCTTTAAGTTCATCATTTTCAAGTGACTTATGGTCAACTCGTTCCATATCACCATGAATCCTAAAAATAGGTTGAGAACCTGAAATCAGGTGGAGATCAGACGCCCCTTGTTCATTCATTAATTTAAAAAGTGCGTCAATTTTAGCCATATGTTTTTAGAGTTGTTAGATGAAAAATGCCGCGCAGCAAAGTCTTTGGTTTACATTATTACTTTATCTACAAACATACTCACCCCTTCTTGAGTGTGTCTTTATTATCCATGACAATGGTAGGGGTAATGAATATGAGTATTTCGGAAACCGTGTCTTCGTCGTCCATGTTCTGAAACAACTGGCCCAGAATTGGTATGGCAGACAAGAAGGGTACTTTTTTCTCTGTCTCGGTCTTGGTATTTTCAAAAATTCCGCCAAGCACAGTGGTGGCGCCATTTGCCACAATCACCTCGGACGTGGCCTCATTCGTTGTAATGGTTGGATTACCGTTACCATCCGTATTGGCGAAATCGGCCGCATTTTTCGTGGCCTGGATTTGAAGAAGCACATGATCGTCAGTGGTAACATGCGGTGTTACCGTGAGAGAGAGTTCTGCATCTATAAACTGTGTCGCAGTCCCTTCCTGCGAGGTCGTCTCATACGGGATTCTTCTTCCACTTGAGATGTGAGCTTCGCGGTGATCCATGGTTGTTACCTTTGGAGCTGAGAGAACGCGCCCTCGCCCAGCGGATTCCATTGCGGTTAGCCGCATATCTAAATCCAAGCCGCTCATAATATTTCCCGCGAGTATACCAATACCAGATGTTGCTGTTGAAGTGGTCCCAAGGTTAACCAGTTCGGCTCCCGCTCCCACGGTTCCGGTACCAGTGGTTATAAGAATATCGCCTCCTTGACTATTAAAGTCTTCTCTTATTGAGTTTCTCTTCTTCGCAATGGCACCTGTCAAACCCCATTCAATACCAAGCTCCTTTGAATAGCTTGTGCTGACTGTCACGATACGCGCCTCGATCATAACCTGCGGTGATTTTTTATCCAGAATCGTTATAAACTCCAGCATCTTCTCAATATTCGGACGCAGATCTGTAAGGATCAGCGTATTGGTTCGTGTGTCAACGGTAATATGTCCAGACTCGCTTCTTAGAGAATCTAAATTCTTGGCAACATCTTCAATCTGGCCATAATTAATACGTTTAACTTCTGTGACCATATTTCCATCGCTGACCACAGATCGTCTAACAGGAGTTTCCTGTTCACTGACTACATTACGAGCAACCGATTCACCAGAGATAACATTACGTGCGGTGACATTAACAATATTGTCACCAATACACTGTATCTGTAACTGGTTGTTAGCTAGAATAATTTCGAAAGCTTGATTCCAGGGAACATTGCGAAGTCGTAGATTTATATTTCCCTTAACCTCGTCGGCGATGACAATATTAAACCCACTCATTTCGGAAAAGACTCGCAAGGTGTTTGGCAGAGAAGCATCTTGAAAGTCAAGATCAATCCGATCTTTCTTACCACCTAACAAAGACTCGCAAGGATCAACAGGAACATTAGCTTTCTGACCTACGGCAACCTTTTCAGAGGAAGTCTCTGGATCGGTTTCTTTTGAGCTAACCTGCGTCTTGGTTTTTCTAGTTTTTTCCTGTTCAGTTATAGCATCGTACAATTGAACTGTAAGCTCATTTTCCGTGACCTTCTTAATATGGTAGCGGGCACTACGGTTCAAAATTATTTCTAAGCGTAAAGTACGCCTGTCTTCAGAATAAAAAGTCCGAATATTATCCACCACTCCCTGTCTTACATTGATCACATCAGACAATCGCCCCTTTTTCGTATTTGGAATGTCCAACACGAGACGCAATGGATCAGTGCCTTTAAATGCTGTGTAATGAATATTATCTGACGCTTTAATACGAACAATCATTTCGTTGTCATCGCCAACTTTGGTGTTAAGGCTTACAATTTGTGTTGGTTTCTTATCCAGCAACCTACCTTCTTTT
>JBGTUV010000162.1:0-3446 GCA_041938985.1 Candidatus Nitromaritima sp.
CCGAGCAGGACTAAAAAGTCCTAATCGTCCAATAGGTGTTTTCCTTTTTTTAGGCCCAACTGGTGTAGGTAAAACCGAAACGGCTAAAGTTTTAGCTAATTATTTATTCAGTCATAGTGATGCACTTATCAAATTGGATATGAGTGAATATGGGGAACGTTTTTCAGTTTCAAGACTCATTGGTGCCCCTCCTGGATATGTAGGGTATGAAGAGGGTGGAGAACTAACTGAGAAAGTCCGTCGAAACCCTTACTCAGTAATTTTGTTTGATGAAATTGAAAAAGCCCACCCAGACGTATTTAATGTACTTCTGCAATTATTTGATGAAGGTGTATTGACCGATGGAATAGGGCGAAAAGTTGATTTTAAAAATACTATTATTATTTTGACTTCCAATATTGGTACTAAAGAAATACATGGTAGTGGTGCCTTCGGATTTAGCGAAAGTACTGAGAAAGCCAACTATGAGGCTATGCGCGATCGTATTTTAGATTTAATGAAGGATACCTTTAACCCTGAATTTTTAAATCGCTTGGATGAAACGATTGTATATCATCCATTAACGAAAAAACATGTTCTCAATATTATTGATTTACAATTAATGGATCTGCATGAAAATCTGGATAAAATAGGCTTAACCCTATCAGTAACAAAAAAGGCAAAAGCATTAATCGTTGAAAAAGGATATAACCCTGAATTTGGTGTCAGGTTTTTACGGCGGGAAATTCAAAGTTCTTTAGAAGACCCTTTATCAGAATTGTTACTAGGAAAGGTTTTTCACGATTCAAAAGGTATTAAAGTAGATGTAAAACAAAAAGAACTTGAATTTTTTCCGGTAAAGGTAAAATCTAAGCGAAAACCATCTCCTAGCAAAAAATCAAAAAAGAAGAAAACGCCAGTCAAACCTATCGATTCCTAATAATTTTCTGTCATTTATAGCGATAATTATTTATAAGTCTGCCATATAGGTTAACTAATTACCTTGGCATAATAATTGAATTTATCAAAGAAAAATTAATTTTTCATTTACTTTAAGGAGTATAAATGATGGAAAAAATCATTGGAATAGACCTTGGAACAACCAATTCATGTGTGGCAGTTCTCGAAGGCGGCGAACCAACTATAATTACTAGCACGGAAGGGGGTCGTACAACTCCCTCAATTGTTGCCTTCACCAAAAAAGGTGACCGTCTTGTTGGACAACTGGCTAAACGTCAGGCTGTAACCAATCCACAGAATACAGTATTTTCGATTAAACGCTTCATGGGACGGATGTTTAATGAAGTAGGCACAGAAATTAAAGAAGTCCCCTATAAAGTAAGCAAAGGTGAGTCTGGTTCTGTCGTTGTTGAAGCTGGCGGTAAAAACTATACACCACCAGAAATTGGTGCCATGGTTCTGCAAAAATTGAAACAGACAGCTGAAGAACATTTGGGGGCCACCGTTACTGATGCGGTAATTACCGTTCCGGCATATTTTAATGATTCCCAACGCCAAGCAACCAAAGATGCGGGTAAGATTGCCGGGCTAAATGTTCGTCGGATCATAAATGAACCGACGGCTGCTTCTTTGGCCTATGGTTTGGAAAGGAAAAAAGAAGAAACAATTGCTGTATTTGACTTAGGTGGTGGCACCTTCGATATTTCTATCCTTGAATTAGGTGATGGTGTTTTTGAAGTGAAATCAACCAATGGTGATACACATCTTGGTGGCGATGATTTTGATCAAAAAATTATAGATTGGATCGCTTCCGAGTTTAAAAAAACTGATGGGGTTGATCTAAAAAAAGATCCCATGGCATTACAGCGCCTTCGTGAATCCGCTGAAACTGCTAAGAGAGAACTGTCCAGTTCCAAGCAAGCCGAAATCAATCTACCTTTTATCACTGCCGATTCATCGGGCCCGAAACATTTGAACTTCACACTCACTCGAGCTAAGTTTGAAGAATTGGTTTCAGATCTTATCGAAAGAACGGTAGAACCATGTATTAAAGCAATCAAAGATGCGGGTCTGACAGCATCAAAAATTGATGAAGTGATTTTGGTTGGTGGTTCTACCCGAATACCTAAAATCCAGGAGCAGGTTAAAGAAATCTTTAAGAAGGAACCAAACAAAAGTGTAAACCCAGATGAAGTAGTAGCCCTTGGCGCTGCAATTCAAGGTGGCGTTTTGGCTGGAGATGTGGATGATATTTTACTGTTGGATGTAACACCCCTTTCTCTGGGAATTGAAACTTTAGGTAGTGTTTCTACCAAATTAATTGAAAGGAATACAACTATTCCCACTAAGAAATCTCAGGTGTTCTCTACCGCTGCGGATAATCAAACCACGGTAGAAATCCATGTCTTGCAGGGAGAGCGTGAAATGGCGGTAGATAATAAAACGATAGGCCGATTCCATTTAGATGGCATTCCTCCTGCGCCACGAGGTATACCTCAGGTAGAAGTAACCTTCGATATTGATGCCAATGGTATTTTGAATGTAAGTGCGAAAGATAAAGCCACAGGCAAAGAGCAAAGCATTCGGATCGAAGCGTCTAGTGGTCTATCCGATGCTGAAGTGGAAAAAATGGTGAAAGATGCGAAAAAGCATGAAGGGGAAGATAAAACCAAACGTGAATTAATCGATATGCAGAACCAGGCCGAACAACTCATTTATCAGACGGAAAAGAATCTGGAAGAGTATAAAGATAAACTTGATAAGGATGAAAAGAAATCCCTTGAAGATGCTGTGGCAAAGGTGAAAACTGTCAAAGAAGGATCTGATGGGGACGCTCTGAAAGCAGCCATCGACGAACTTAATACAGCCTGGAATTCAGTAGCATCAAAAATGTATGAAGCGGCCAAAGAAGAGGGCGCTGCAGCTGGTACTGAAGAAGCTGAAGTAGGGGAAAAAAAATCCAAGTCTAAAAAGAAAAATGATGCTGAAATTGAGGATGCAGACTTTGAAGTTGTAGATTAAATAGGTCTGGAAAAGCAAAATAAAAAAGCGTCCTGAATTGGGACGCTTTTTTTGTTTATGGAACTGAAGACATGTAATTTCGTAACGGTGTTAAAGCAATACATATATTAATGACCAGACGCCATACCATTTATGTTAGCCTTGCCTTTACAATTATTATTGCAGGGTTTTTTCTTTTTAAGCCAGGTATTTGGCAGAATCGGATTGAAACCTATCTTAATCGTCAATTGAATCAAAGTGGATGGCAAGTTGAAATCAGTGATATTTCAGGGCATCTATTTACCACTTTACGCTCGGACACTCTATCGTTAATTCATAGGAATGGCGCTTCTATATTTTTACCAAATATTACAACAAGAATCAAAATAATATCTTTAATGAAGGGTAGAATTGAAATTGATCAATTATATGTATCACATGTTGCAATTCGACCTTATTTTGAAACCAATGCCGATTCAGTATTAATCAATTCATTCAGGTTTGCT
>JBGTUV010000163.1:0-3373 GCA_041938985.1 Candidatus Nitromaritima sp.
CGCGAAGAAAATAAACCAATTGGTAGTTTTTTGTTTGTTGGGCCTACAGGTTGTGGTAAAACTGAGACGGCAAGACAGTTAGCAAGTAATCTTAATATTAAGTTACTACGGTATGACATGTCAGAGTATATGGAAAAATTCAATGTGTCTCGTTTGACAGGAGCTCCTCCAGGTTATGTGGGTTATGAAGAAGGAGGACAGCTTACCGAGAAAGTTAGACGGAAACCTTATTCTGTCGTTTTGTTTGATGAAATCGAGAAGGCCAACCCCGATGTTTTCCACCTGTTGTTGCAGATTATGGATGATGGGCGCCTGACAGACAGTTATGGTCGGGTGATTGATTTCAAGAATACGGTCATCATTATGACTTCCAATATCAGCTCACGATCTTTGGATAAGGGGACTTCATTGGGTTTTCATAAAGATGATCTTGAAATGAGCCATGATCGGATGCAAAAAGATTTGAAGGGAGATCTCAAACGTATGTTCAACCCTGAGTTTCTCAATAGGCTCAGCGAAACAGTAGTTTTTAGGCCGCTAGACATTGATCATATTGTTAATATTTTGGATGTTCAACTTCTTCAGATCAATGAGCAGTTGATTCAGCAGGGGTTGACCTTAGATGTAACGATGGACGCTAAGAGGTGGTTGGCAGAAAAGGGTTACGACAAGAGTTTTGGGGCTAGGCCACTCAAACGTGCCTTGCAAAAGCACCTTGAAGATATTTTGTCCGATGAAATGCTCAAGGGAAGATTCAAAAATGGTGGCGTGATCGAGGTGAGCCTCCAAGAAGACGCTTTGGTTTTTACTGAAAAATCGAGTGCCGTCAACGTGTGAAAAAATGATTGTAGGCGCAGGGATAAAGTAACTTCCAAATCAGTCTAAATTATTGTAAAGTATTGATGTTTTAGGTCCGTAGAGATCGAAGACACCAATACTTTTTTTTTAACCAAGGCTTACCGCCTCATGGTACAGGGACAACTTTTTAAAAAATAAAGACTTTCTGATTCGTGATCAAAACGCCCCAAATTGTTATATTTACTCTCGTTTTTTTTCTCATGCCTGTCATGGCATCGTATGCCCATGCTCAAAATGAAGATCTCGTAGGTTCGGTCAAAATCGAAGGAAACAAGCGTGTAGAGACTTCGACCCTCCTTTATTATATCAAAACCCGCAAAGGGGAACCTCTTTCCCGAAGTCAAATCAGTAAAGACGTTGAACAGATATATGGTCTTGGACAATTCAAGGACATTCGGGTTGAAACTCGGCAAGGCTCAGAAGGGATGGAGATAGTTTTCATAGTTGAGGAGATTCCTTCCCTTGGGAATGTGTTGTTTTATGGAAACAAAGAGATAGAAGACATTGATATGGACGAGCTACTGGGATTTAAACGTGGTGAAGCATTTCAGCAACACATGACGACAGAGGCGAAAGAAAAAATTAAGTCGTTGTATCAGGAAAAAGGGTTTTTCTTCGCAAAGGTTGATGTGATCTCGAAAAAGTCAGACAAGAATCTGATGGATATTCATATCAGAGTTCGTGAAGGAGAGAAAGTCGGGATTAAGAATATACTTTTTTCTGGTAACAAGAATTTCTCCGCGGACGAACTTAGGGATCAAATAGAAACCAAAGCAGAAACCTGGATTTCGTTTCTTGATGAATCCGGGATTTACAAGAAGGATATTTTGAAATTAGATGTGTTTCGGTTGGAAGGATATTACCAAGACAATGGGTATCTGCGCGCTCGGGTGCAGGAACCAAACATCAATATTGATAAGAAAAATAAAGAAATCAATATTTCAATTTCTGTTGAGGAAGGTTCCAAGTATAGAGTCGGCAAGATAACGGGCAAATCAGATGACACTGTATCAGAAAACGATGTTTTAAAAGCGCTGCAAATGAAGACGGGGGATGTGTATAGCCTTTCGAAAGTGCGTGCAGGGGTCATGAGTATTGGTGACATTTACTCGGAGCGTGGTTACGCCTACGCAGATGTTAATCCTATAACAAAAATAAACGAAAATTCACGAACAGTCGACGTAAGTATCGAGGTTGACAGAGGACGAAAAGTCTATGTCGGTGAAATTACAGTGATAGGTAATACGAGAACGTTGGATAATGTAATTCGGCGGGAATTTCGCCTTAAAGAAGGCGAGCTTTTCGATAGCGTGAAACTGAGACGAAGTAAGCAGCGTCTCAATAATCTTCAATTTTTTGAAGATGTAAAAATCGACACTCGCCGAGGCAAGGAATCAGATTTGGTTGATATTACAACGACCGTAACAGAACGTCAGACAGGCTCTGTGAATATTGGTGCCGGGTTTAGTTCCAGTGAAAACTTAATATTCAATGCGGGTATTTCGCAAAATAATTTTATGGGAACTGGGCGAAGAGTCGTATTTTCTACCAACCTGTCATCTAGGAGAACCGACTTCAATCTATCCTTCACAGATCCAAGAATATTCGATACAACGATGTCGGGGGGGGTAGACGCATTTAATCGTAAAACTAATTATTATAGTTATAAGGCTAAGAAAACTGGTGCAGGATTTCGTTTAGGCAAATCTCTTTCTGAATATGACTGGACAGGTATAAATTACAATTTTGCCGATACCGAAATCACCGATGTTGTGACAGCAACAAGTTATTTAAAAAATGAAACACGGGTTACCAGTCGGGTTTCTCCTTCCTTTATCAGGGACACCAGGGACAATTTTATGAATCCTTCCTCTGGTTCGCGCCATGTGGTACGATTCGATCTGGCAGGTCTTGGAGGTGTTAAATTTCATAGGATGTCTTATGAAACCAGTCATTACTGGCCGATTGTCGGCAAGCTGGTCGGAATGCTGCATGGTAGTATTTCATGGGCAGATGGATATGCTGGTGATGATCTGCCATCCTTTGAGAAGTATTATATGGGAGGACCTAAAAGCCTGAGAGGTTATACCATCAAAAATAATGGACCCAAAGACAGTTCAGGAAATCCTTTGGGTGGAAACCAGTCCCTATTACTAAACGCAGAACTTCAGTATCCATTTACAAAGGGATTCAGGGGGTTCTTATTCTATGACCGCGGTAACGTGTATGGGGGAGGAAGTAATGTCAGCACGACCTCAACAACATGGGATTTAGCAAATATGAGAGATAGTATTGGAGCAGGAATTCGTTTCTTAAGTCCGTTTGGACCCATAGGGTTTGCCTATGGAATCAAACTGGATCAGGCAACCGGTGAGGAATCAGCTGAATTTCACTTCTCGGCGGGTAATTCTTTTTAATCTTTAAATAGGGGTTTTTCATGTTTAGTGGTTTTATTCGGACGAGGCAGTTTACTAAGAGGTTTTGTTGTTTTTTGATTATATTTTTTATGTTTGTG
>JBGTUV010000164.1:0-3372 GCA_041938985.1 Candidatus Nitromaritima sp.
ATGCAATGAAATTCGTCGCCCCTGTTGCGCACTCTCTCGGTTCTTTAAAACCGGCGATGCTTTTTTCGACGAGGCATTGGCTGATCGGTGATTAAATCGTGGAGAAACAAGTGGGAGACGCTGTCAGCGTATTTTAAATATCCGGACTACGTCCGCACTGCGATCTATACGACCAACGCCGTTGAAGCCGTGCACCGGCAGTTCAGAAAGCTCACAAAAACCAAGGGTGGCTTCCCGAATGAGAACAGCTTGCTCAAGCTGCTGTATGCCGGTATTTTGAAAACGTCGGAGCGCTGGACGCACCCAGTGCAAAATTGGAATCTGACACTGTCTCAGTTATCGATTCACTTCGAGGGGCGGCTAGACGCTCATATTGACTTGTGACTGGCTGACACAGAATTTTGAACGCCCTCCTTTTTGCTGTCCGAGTGCATGTGATTGTTATGCGATTTCATGCACTGATTTCAGTAAGTTTTCTGCCTTTCTAAACTGCGTTACCGTTCCATCCATATCTATAACTCCTCCAATGGTTTTACGATATTCGCCCTCAAGAACACAAACTGTCATGTATTCGCCGTTACCAAACCTAGCTGGCTTTACCAAGTTAAGCTTAATATTCTCAGCTTCATGTTTAATGGTTTTGTACCACTTTGACCTTAGCGTTTTTCGTTGATCTTCGTTTTTTACCCATATTTTGAAACAAAATTTATCCTGTTCAAGCTGTAAATATTGCTCACACTCATCATTGCCTTGGAAGTGCCACCAAAAACCAAGGAACCCTCCATTAGGATTAGCCACATAATCCCAATGCCCATTACCGAGCCTTTTTTGCAATTCAAGATAGAAACCTATCCACGAATGCCAACCCCATTTGGATAATTCAATGGATTTATAACTTTCAACCTTATCGGTAATTGATTGAAGATGGTCTCGATAATCAACGAGTATTGCGTTTGTGCCTTTGTACCCGTTCAAGATGCTTAAGAAGTCTTCTCTTAAAAAAGGTTGATAACCATTTTTTTCGACATTGGAATAACTGGCTTGATCTTCAGTTTTGAAATAAATTGGAATTATATTATCCTCATCAAAATTCCTTCCCTTTATGTCCTCAAGGTATCGGCTTAGCTGATTAGAATGATGTTTTGTTCCAGTCTTATCTTCAATCAAGATAGGATAGATTTCATTGATAATGCATAGCACATCAATATTATTATCTTGTTTTTTAACCTCAACATGCTTGATCTCTGATGGAGCTTTTTTCTTGTGCTTATCGAATAGTGATTTTACGAGATTCGCTGCACATCCATGCAAGTCTTCGTCAGATTTCTTGAAATCTGGTGATGCCCAAGATAACAACCAGCAAATAAACGCATCCTGAGAAAGTTCACTTGTTGCATATGAAAATAAATTCGGCTGGTTCATCGGTTTCCTTTTTTACGCATAACGCTAGCAATGAGGGGCCTACCGTAGCGGGATTTGTTTTGTGCTAGGCTCTTTTAGCGCAAAACAAACACCGCGGAAGGTAGGTCCCTCTCAATTGCCATTGTTAGATGCACTCTCTCTCATAAACTATAAATTCCATACCGTTCCTAGCCATTTCACCGCATTTATTAAAGCCGGAAGATGCGTATAATTTTTGAGCGTTTTGCATTGGCTTTTGTGTCCACAATATCATTTTTTTGAACTCGTTATCTTTGGCGAAATTTAAAGCTGTTTCAACTAACATTCGCCCCAAACCCTTACCTCTGAATTTTGGCGAGACTCCCAATAAATGCATTTCACATTCATTCTCTTTTGCCTTGACTGAGGCACCGGATGTCCAGGGAACCACTATAACCATACCTGCTGTTTCATTAGTGCTCGTTTCTTTAGAAACAAAAAGGACGCCTCTACTTTTTACCTTAGAAGGCTCAAATATTGATTTTGCTGTTTCTAGACTGGTGAAGCCTGCTTGAACATATACCTCCGACAATAGGCTAAATATCTCGCCATCGGATACGTTGGTATTTTCAATTCGATCAATTACAAAATTCATCAAATTTATCTCGATACTCTCGTGCATCTAACGCCTCAAGAACCGGCAGCGTTTACGCTGTCCGCGTTACTTGACTTGTTATACGTTTCACTTTCTTGATCCATTCCGTGTCTTTTTAAAACACACCTAAAGGGAACAATCTTATGTTCACTATCAGCATATGATGAAAAAAAGCCTCTGAACTCACGCCCGTTTTTAATCAGCATCAAGGACAGACTGCCTCGATCAATGTGGCCACTATGGTTGTTTTCATACTCTCCAGTGAGTATTAAGTTTTTGAAAGAACCACGAACAGAATAGGTGTGTATATCACTAGCCCCTCCGATTTCTACGATTTCTCCTTTGATTTCGTGACCGACCCTTTCAAATTGCGCGCGGACTTCAATAGGAGTAAATTTCGATACGGCTATAAAGAACTTTCGTCCAACAACTTCTGAATCACCATTTTTATCAGATCCACTTTCGCCATCGTCATTTGCAATCAGCTCAGCATCTATATTTCTTTGACTCCCATCATGTCCAATTGCGGTGGCACTTATTTTCTTAGTGCCAGCATTTCCATCGGTGCCTTTTTCTTTGCGAGCCTTCTTTCTTTTACGTATTTCGGCCATTCCAATTTTAATTCTGCGCTTATCAATTTCGTCGACGCCGACATATGGAACAAGAACACCGTTCCAAACCCCTTCTATTTTAACTCCACGATATTGAAGGTTTTCTAGTGTTGGTCTTAGGTGCGATCTAAACGTTATCGATAATGTCACTAAAAGCGCTGCTGTAACCACACCGCTTATTACACCGTTGAAAATTGGTGGTGCCCACTCGGAGTGAGAATTAAAAAAACTGGTATTAAAGTAGTTGTAAGCAAATATTCCTATAACTAGCAATAGAGCCAATGGTATTAGCTTGATAGCTAGTCTACCCATTGTTTTTAAGAATTTTGTTATTGAATCCATGTAATGACTTCCAACTTACGTATAACGCCCGGCTCACCGAGCAAGTTTTTGGTGGCGGCTTTTTTGCGTGTTTTTGCAAAAAAAGGTGACAGCGGAAACTTGTCCGGTGCAGCCGTTTGTTATAAGCCTCTTTGCAAGTAATAAAGTATACGCCGCCTAAATAGATACCAAGCAAAACATGCGAAAGCGAGACCCAATGCAATTAATTGAAACCCAGACCAACTTCCACCGTCCCTTGTGCTAATCAGAACCGCTAGGCCAACTGTCAAAAAACTGTGAGCCAATTCCATATTTCTTTTCCAAAGGATGGGTAAACATATTGCCCATAAACATCCTAGAATTAAACCACCTACAAACACTGATAGCTTGACACGTTCCGCGTAA
>JBGTUV010000165.1:0-3369 GCA_041938985.1 Candidatus Nitromaritima sp.
CCTCGTATTTATCCAAACTAAAGGATTTAAGCTTTACTTTATGAGGAATTTCATCTGCGCACCAATCAGAGTTTTTTTGTTCTTCGGCGCAATATATATCACCTATAGAAAATTCACCCTCTTGAAAAATAATCTGACTACTTATGTTAGGCAATGCGTCTACTAGGAAAAAGTGTAATAAAAAAATTAGCACCACAAAACCATAAATAGAATATGTGTCTTTTTGTTTATTCATACCACTCCCTAATCAACGCTATGTAAAATAGTTTCCCTTACCTTCTCATAATCTGCAGGAAGATCGATTGGAGCATAAGCAAATTCGGAAGATATTCCTTCAAGTTTGTCTGTATGATATTTATGAAGAAAATCTGTAAATTTTAATCCGTTGGCCGTTGATACAACAATAACTCGGTCGCTTTTACTAATTTCACCTTGATTGACCAGTTTTTCAAGTACTGCCAACGCAACACCTGTATGAGGACAGCAAAATAGTCCCGTAAGATTCGCACGCCCAACCGCATTAGCTAATTCAGATTCAGTGGCCTCCTCAACAATCCCATCGAAAACCTGCAGAGTTTTAATCGCTTTTTTCACACTAACAGGATCACCAATCTGAATGGCCGATGCTAGAGTTTTTTTCGCCTGAATCGCTTCAAACTTCTTGAATCCAGACTTATAACTTCTATACAACGGATCCGCTTGTTCGGCTTGAGCACAAACAAGCCGTGGGTACTTATTAATCAAACCCAATTCTTTTAACATTTCAAACCCACGTCCGATCGCGCTAACATTCCCCAAGTTCCCACCAGGAACGATCACAAAATCTGGCACTTCCCAATTAAACTGCTCGACTAGTTCAAAACTGATAGTTTTTTGACCCTCGATACGGAGTGAGTTCATCGAGTTAGCTAGATATATGTCATTTTTTTCGCAAACTTGTTTTACCAATTTCATGCAACCATCAAAGTCAGTATCCAGCGAAAGAGTAAGAACTCCATGAGTGATTGGCTGAATCAATTGAGTTAACGAAACCTTATCACGAGGAAGAAATACGATAGCAGGGATCCCAGCAACAGCGCAATAAGCTGCCAGTGCAGCTGAGGTATCACCAGTAGAGGCGCAGGCTACAGCTCGAATATTTTTCCCCTCCGAAATCATTTGTTTGACCATGGAAACTAGAACTGTCATTCCAAGATCCTTAAAAGAACCCGTATGAGCCATTCCACATTGCTTTATCCATAAATCACTTAGTCCAAGTTGGTTTCCCAACCGCTCAGCCCAAAAAAGGTTGGTCCCTCCCTCCAAGGTTGATACGACATTCTCATTATCTAAATTAGGACAAACCCATTCTTTCTTGCCCCACACAGAGCTACCATAAGGCCATTCATGTCTACCAACTCTATCCTTAAAGAGTGCTTTCCATTCATCGGAACTAAGTTGTTTGAGTAGGTCCATATCATGTTGAACCTCAAGCAGTTCATCACATTGTGGACATCTATAAATAATCTCATTAAGTGGATGTCTTCCAGAACAGCCATTAATACACTGAAACCAAGCATTAAGTTTCATCTTTATTTCTCAACTCTAATAAAATTGGATTTTTCACAAACAACTTCTAACTCATCAATTTCCCTAAGGGCAAGTTGAACATTTTTTTCATTGGCACGGTGTGTCATCATTATTAAAGGAACACCTCTGCCATCATCACAACGTCCCTTTTGAATAACTGAAAGAATTCCGATTGAATGCTTACCAAGTACCCCCGAAATACGTGACAAGACACCAGGATTATCAAGCACACTGAACCGCAAAAAATATTCTGAGTCAATCGACTCAATATCCATTATAGGAATCGTTTTGATTTCTGCGTTTTGAAACGACTGGGGAGACGCTCTCAATTGAGATCCCGATAGTATATCCCTCGATATTTCTATAATATCAGCGACTACCGCGCTTCCTGTCGGAAGCGATCCCGCTCCATGACCAATAAGAACATTTTCTTCCATCAGATCATCACATACTCGAACCGCATTTAAAACGCCATTCACATTGGCCATTGGGTTTTCTTGAGGAATCATCGCAGGGTGTACTCGAATATCAACCGAGTCTCCATCACACTTTGAGATAGCAAGTAGCTTAATGCGATATCCAAACTCCCGCGCGCATTCAATGTCATCTATCGATATTCCCGAGATACCTTGAATCGTGATGTCATCAAAGTTTACCGGGGTGCCATAGGCAAGTTGTGATAAAATAACTATTTTATGAGCTGAATCTATTCCTTCAATATCAAATGTAGGATCCGCCTCTGCGAATCCCTTCTCTTGAGCCTCTTTTAGAGCTAAGTCAAAATCACAACTCTCATCTGACATCTTACTGAGGATGTAATTGGCAGTACCATTTACAATCCCTTCAATAGAATTAATTCTATTAGCAACAAAAGATTCTCTAATTGATCGTATAATAGGAATTGCCCCACCCACAGCAGCCTCAAATCCAATGGATACTTGTTGACCTTCAACCTCAGAGAAAATTTCATCTCCGTGTTTAGCTAAAAGAGCCTTATTAGCTGTCACTACATTTTTGCCTGCTTTAATTGATTGAAGTATTAAAGACCTTGCAGGTTCATACCCGCCGATTAACTCCACAACTACATTTACTTCAGGGTGGTTGATTACCTCCTGAGCATCCGTCGTCAACAGTTTCGGATCAACCTTAATACCTCGATCCGCCGTAATATCGAGATCAGCTATTTTCACAACTTCAACAGTTGCTCCAAGGCGCTTTCTAATAATATCGCCGTTATCTTGTAGGATTTTGATAACACCGGAACCAATTGTTCCAAAACCAACTATTCCAACTTTAATTTTACGCATCATAAATATTCCAAAATGCTCAAATAAAAATACACAATCCTAAATGCTGAAAAATAGACCCGATTAATAGACTTCCAATACCTAATCGATCTTTAAACCTAGTATAAAAAAACAAAGACTTCACGACACCTAAAAAAGTTCCCGAATTCCTCTCACCGCTTGTTTAATACGGTGTTCATTTTCTACTAATGAAAAACGGACAAAGTGATCACCTCCCTCACCAAACCCAATTCCAGGAGAAACCGCAATTTTGGATTTTTCCAAAAGCAATTTAGAAAACTCCAGAGAACCCATAGATTTGTATTGCTCCGGAATTTCCGCCCATACAAACATAGTCGCCTTGGGTCTCTCAACTATCCAACCGGAACGATTCAAACCGTCACAAAGTGTATTCCTACGACTACAATACATTTCTCTGATATCAGCAACGCAATCCTGAGGACCATTAAGGGCCACTGTTGCTGCAATTTGGATAGGCTGAAATATTCCATAA
>JBGTUV010000166.1:0-3341 GCA_041938985.1 Candidatus Nitromaritima sp.
CTTCCGCCACTTCTTCAAAGATCTCCGTCACGATACGGCCCAGCTTCCTGACTGGTGTATGTACCTCGTAAACGAGCAATCGTTTTTTGCTCGACATCAAGAAATGGACGCAACTGATTACCCCATTTTTTAACTATTTGCAAATTACTAAGATCTGATGACTGTTTTTCGCCTGGCAAGTAATTTTTCTTAAAAATATTTTTTCTTTTACTACTTGAGGTATGTTCTTCTGTAATCAAAGGAGGTAGTTTTTTATTAGAAAAACTAGACAAAAAATAAACAAGAGCAAATCCATTTTCTGATTTGCTCAAATCGTTCAAAGCTTCAAGTAATCGTTTTTTCACTTCATGACTCGACTGCCCTTTGCTTACTCTTGAGAGTTTTAGTAACCCATTACCCTCAGATACCAAAATATTCAAATCGAGCAAATAATGTAATATGGGTGCTCCCCCCGCACCATCAATATCTGCATTCAAAATACCATCTAGAAACCATTCGATCCATAAGTCTTCAGAATAAATAAGGTGGGGTTCCTCATGAGGACTCATTTCAAACAACTCCATCTCAACACAAAGTTTTCCGTGGCAGGACTCTCACTCTAAATATTTTGACCATGTCACCCGTACTGCTATTCAATGCAATCTACTCTCATACCAATTGAATCAAAAGTTAATCCTTATAGCAGATGATTCTTTCCTACTGCCCCCACAAAAATAGAAATTGTGGTGAAATTTGATCCCAATCAAACCCCAGATCCAAGTTAATCAAATTAACTTTAGGAATCGAATCCATCGACGAATAATAATTTGATTTATATTCTCTTGGACGACCATAGGTCACAATCTTTAAACCAGGTTGATTTAACTCTTTTTTTGCAAGCCCAACCAAATCTTGCAAATAACCAATCGAATCCACGAGGTGGTTTTCCAAGGCCTGGCGAGCATTGTAAACTCTGCCATCAGCTAATACCTTGACTGCTTTAGTATCAAGTCGATCTCGGTTCAAAACAACTACATCCACAAAACGATCATAGTACCGATCTATTGTTTCTTGAAATAAAGCTCTTTCTTCTTTAGTTAATGGGCGAAATGGTGACATGAAATCTTTTTTTTCAGTCGACTTGACTATCTCCCACTCTACCCCAACTTTCCCCATCAGGCCTTCAAGGTTTAGCTTTAACGCGAGCACCCCTATACTTCCCACCAGTGAAGTCGGGTGTACCATTATGCTGTCACCTGCCATCGCTACATAGTAGCCCCCAGATGCAGCCACATCGACCACAGACACATAAACTTTAACCTTACTCCGCTCCTTAAATGATTTGATTTCATGGTATATGATATCAGTAGAGGTTACGGTTCCACCTGGGCTGTTAATCCTTAATAAGATTCCTTTAATATTTTTATCATTTTCTGCTTTTTTAAGTATTTCACGGATACGATCAACCATCCCGGTTTCACTTTGAAACCCAACTAATGTTTTCTTGGGACGGTTGCTTATAGGACCATCAATGTCAATTAACAACATTTTACCGTTCCCGCTTCCCTCTTCAACAACCACCTCTTCAAGGGATTCAATTTGCGAACCCATTCTAATAACTGCACAGGAACAACCAAATAATACTACTACAATAAAAAACAAAATTCTTAAAGTTAAAGCAAGCATGTGTTTTAGTTCAACGTGAAAATATTTAAGAAATAGAGAGCATTTGAAAAAAGGCTTGTAAGCTGGCTATAACCTTTTCTACCCCATCATGCTCTTTAAGCGATTCATTAAGTCGACTATGTGTCTTAGTTATGATTTCACTGTTTCTTTTTTCAACTGGTAATTTAAGTTGTTGAGTCAAAATATAAATAGCATCAATCAAATCTTTCAAGACCAACGTTCCAGCAGCAATGCTCCTTTTTTTAAAACGTCTAGCTGCTTCTGTGTGGTTTTGGCTCGGATCAATTTCGAACTGCGTGCCAAACTTTGAACAAATCATTATCCCCTCACGCATGCCTTCAAAGGCATTCTTAGCAACGTTGTCTCCTTTCATTCCTTCAAAAGTCTCATGAATCGCTTGAAGAGGCTCTATTGCTTTAAGATCTATCAATGTCGATTCATCAAGTTCATATATTCTCGCTAACTCCTCTGGCTTAATCTTTGAAGAGGAACTTAACTTTTCCCTAAGATTTTCACTAAACTTACCAATCTCCTCGTCTATTTTCTGTTTGCTAGTAATCAAAGTATCTTTAATACGATCATCAAATTCTTCCAATCTTTTTTGATTTTTAAAAATATCTCGATATTTTCGATTCATTTTCTCAACGAGCATTTCTACATGATCTGTCATGACTTTAGTAAGTGCGTGACGACGTTCCTCCTCCAAAGGCTCTAGATATTTTTGCCGAGCTGTTTTTTCAGTTCGAAGAAACTGGCGTGGAATCTCTCGTATTGCTTTTTCATATGAACCTAGCAATGATTCCAGGTGATCAGGCGAGTATTTTTGATTAGACTTTGTAAACCTAATTGTAAATTTTTTGATTCGACGGGTATTATCAGCTTCGATATGATATATAGTTTCATTGAACATCGTATCTATCTGGCTATCCAAATCTCTCATAAAAAATATTTATCCCATTTAAGCTTTTACTTGTTTATTATTTGACTGACATTGCGCAGCGGCAACCTATTCCATAAAAATCTTTTGCTTCATCGTACCCATACCGAGCAGATGATCTTAAGTAACCTGACAAACTATTCCAGGCCCCTCCTCGTATTGTATGATTAACGCCGTTTTTTGGGCCTCGAGGATTAGCATATTCGCTGTTTTTATAATAATTTTTATCATACCAATCATATACCCATTCAGCAATGTTCCCAGCAAGGTCGTATATACCATTAGGAGTAGCTCCAGCATGAAAACTTCCAACCTCGTAAGTAGAAAGACCTTTTCTTATGAAACAACACCGGTTAAAACCAGCCCTTTTATCATCTGGAAGACTATTCCCCCATGGGTATTTTCGCCCATCCAGTCCGGCTGCTGCCCGTTCCCATTCTGCTTCAGTAGGTAAACGTTTCCCCCTCCATTCGCAATAGTTAGCACAACGTTTCCAGGACAAGCCAAAGACAGGGCGCTTCTTCATATCAGGCCTTGCCTGACGATCCCACCATCCAGTTATTGTAGGATGTTGATTCGGGTTATAGGAAAGATACTCCTCAAAATCTGCTCCCGTAACTTCAAACTGATCAAAATAAAACGCGTCTAAATATACTTTATGCTTTGGGTGCTCATCAGACCTTCCTTTTCCTTCTTCAGTTCCCATGAGGTATTCCCCCGCAGGAATCAAAACCATTTC
>JBGTUV010000167.1:0-3313 GCA_041938985.1 Candidatus Nitromaritima sp.
TCAAAAAACAGCACAAAATCCATCGAATGCTTTGTTTTAGAGCAATTTCACAATGGTTATATTTGGTGAAAGTTGTAATCTCATATATTTCAACAGGTTTTTGTTGGTTTTTTTTGGCATTGGAATTGCTCTGTATATTGGTAACTGATTTGTAAATACCATAATTTGTATTACAAGGAGTAATTATTAATTTGGTTTTGAAAGGGTGGCTAGAAAGATGAATTATTTTAAACCAAAACAGAGAGTTTCATTTTTTAATTTGGGGCTTCTAAACTTAGCTTTGGTGTTGCTAGTGATTCTTATCTCAGGTGTGGGTTGTGGAGAAAAAGGGACTTCTAAGATGGCTGGTTCTCCAGTTGGTGATGCGGTTGTCAGTACGACAGCACAGTCGGGTGATACCATTAAAGTAGGTATTTTACACTCGCTTTCCGGTACGATGGCGATTAGTGAGACATCATTGAAAGATGTGGCATTGATGGTAATTGAGGAGATAAATGAGAAGGGTGGATTATTGGGCAAAAAGCTTGAACCTGTTGTGGTTGATCCGGCTTCTGATTGGCCCTTATTCGCTGAAAAAGCTCGGGAGTTAATTCAAAAGCATAAAGTCGCGGTTACCTTTGGTTGCTGGACCTCCGTTTCTAGAAAATCAGTTCTTCCGGTTTTCGAGGAATTGAATGGCCTGCTCTTCTACCCGGTTCAGTATGAAGGTGAAGAATCTTCTTACAACGTATTCTATACCGGTGCTGCGCCAAACCAGCAAGCCATTCCGGCAGTAGAATATTTAATGAGCGAAGATGGCGGTGGAGCCAAAAGGTGGGTTCTTTTAGGAACCGACTATGTGTATCCCCGCACGACCAACAAAATCCTTAACTATTTCCTTAAATCCAAGGGAGTGTCCAAAGATGATATTATGGAAACCTACACGCCTTTTGGTCACAGTGATTACCAAACAATCGTTGCGGATATTAAAAAATTTGCGGCCGGCAAACCGACCGCAGTGGTTTCCACCATCAATGGCGATTCAAACGTACCATTTTATAAGGAGCTCGGAAATCAGGGCTTAAAAGCAGAAGATATTCCTGTCGTTGCGTTTTCTGTGGGAGAAGAAGAACTTCGGGGCATTGATACAAAACCGTTAGTGGGTCACCTGGCAGCCTGGAATTATTTTATGTCTGTCGATACCCCTGAAAACAAGTCCTTCATTAAACAATGGAAGGCTTATGTTAAGAAACATAATCTACCTGGCGGTGACAAGCGAGTAACTAATGATCCGATGGAAGCCCACTACATTGGGATCAAGATGTGGGCCCAAGCGGTTGAACAAGCTGGCACCACGAATGTTGATGCAGTTCGCCAAGCTGTGGGAGGTCAAACCGTTCAATCGCCTTCTGGTTTTAAAATAACGATGGATGCTAAGAACCACCATTTGCATAAACCGGTAGTTATCGGTGAAATTCAGGCGGACGGTCAGTTTGAAGTCGTTTGGAAAACTGATGGGCCCATCCGTGCGGATGCGTGGAGTCCTTTCATTCCAGAAAGTGCCAAAAAGGTAGCTGATTGGACTTATCCTTGGGTATGTGGTAACTGTACCAAGGCAAAATTCTGATTTGTGATTTTATACTCTGGTCTATCGGTTCTAGTCTTCTCCAACATTGATTGGCGCCCTTAGGCCAGAGAGTTTTCAGATAAGAATTCCATTCACATCAAGTGAATGGAATTTCTTTGTTTTTAGAAAGAGTTGAATTAATGTTCAATCACTTCTTCCTACCGAAACCTGTTTGTTCGATAACCGGTTCTAGCATCTTCAAAGTATTCACACGACCTGTTTGGTTCTTTGCTCTCGTCGTTTTTTTCCTATCCTTCATATCGATTGCCGAGGCAAATGACTTCGAGTCTCTACTGAAGGATTTAGGAAATAAAAGTCGTTCCAAGATAAAAATAGCGGTACAAAAACTGGGTGAACTTGGGAATCCAACCGCACTACCCGCTTTAAGTGCTCTGGAAAATAAACGCCTGGCAACTACTGACGAAGGAAAGCTTGTTATTTTAAATAAGGGAGAGAATCAAGGGATTGATGCCCTGACGGGAAAGAAAGTGGATATAGAGTCCTTAATACTTAGAAAACCTAGAATTAATAATTCTGTCAGAAGATATCTGTCGGCGGCGATTGCAAAATTAAAACTAAGGTCCGAGGAACCTGCTGTTCGATTAGAAGCAGCACAAGAGTTATTGAAACGTTCCTCGAGTTCAGTTTTGGCACTGGTTGAAGCTTCTCTAAAAAAAGAGAAAAACGATGATGTTAAAGAGGCGCTTTTGCTGGTTCTGGCAAAAATAAATATCGAAGGCGAAGATAAAAGCAAACGTATTGAATCGATTAATAACATTAAAAAATTTGGGAACAATGATTTTTACATGGTTCTTGAAGAATTGTTGAAACAGAACGACAAAGGTGAGTATTTTGAAGAGGATTCTGAAATTCGTGATAGTGCTGCCAAGGCTCTCAAAGCCATTAAACAACGTCAGGTGTTTGTTGATCAAATAAGTCTAGTGATGGACAAGAAACAACTCTTACATTTAGTCCTTTTTTCTCTAATACAGAACTTGCCTCAACAATTAAACTAACTTCAGAACCAGAAGCTATTAATATAATATCTGGTTGTGTTATATCAGTTTGTTGTAAAACATAAGCACCTTTCAATGCTTTTGATGTATCAGAATATTGAAGTGTTGGTACAGATTGACGTGTTAATACTATAACAACTGGTGAATTACGACTTTCAATTGCAAACTCATATGCTGCTATCACCTCAGATGAATCAGCCGGTCTAAATGTAATAAGATTTGGTGTAGCACGTAATAATGGTAATACTTCAATTGGTTGATGTGTTGGACCATCTTCACCAAGAGCTATAGAATCATGTGTCATTATATAAATTTGACGAATATGAGATAGAGCTCCAACACGAACAGCCCCCCAAGCATATGTAATAAAATTTAGAAATGTTGCTGAAAATGGAATTAAACCACCATAATATGAAATACCATTACAAATAGCAATCATACCATGTTCTCTAACACCAAAACGAATATATCGTCCATGATATGATTTTGGTTGAAAATCATCTGTATCAAACCTTGTTTTACAAGATGGAGTTAAGTCAGCACATCCTCCAATAAGTTCAGGAACATGTTCAGCAATTGATTTTAATATTTTACCAGAAATAACTCTTGTAGCCACATTAGTTGTATTTTCAACAACATCTTTTAAAGCTTTTTTCCAACCGACAGGTAATTCCCTTTTAATAAAAATTCT
>JBGTUV010000168.1:0-3298 GCA_041938985.1 Candidatus Nitromaritima sp.
ATTGGATGACAGTAGCATCTGGGTCTTTAATCATGGTTATCAAGGCTGCCATGACTTCACTTAGATTATGGCTGGGGAATGAACAAGCCATGCCTACTGCTATCCCGGAAGAGCCATTGATCAGTAAATTAGGTACACGGGATGGGAGTACGACAGGTTCCTTCAAAGTGTTGTCGTAGTTAGCTCGAAATTCTACTGTATTTTTTTTAAGGTCATTAAGGATATACGATGTGATCGGTGTCAACTTGCCTTCGGTGTAGCGGTAAGCTGCAGGAGCATCACCGTCGATCGACCCAAAGTTTCCTTTGCCATCTACCAGGGGATAGCGCATAGAAAAGTCTTGTGCCATCCGTACCATAGATTCATAAGTCGATGCGTCACCATGGGGGTGGTATTTACCAAGAACTTCACCGATTATCTTCGCTGACTTTACAGGTTTTGCTGCGGCATTGAGTCCTATGCTTTCCATCGCGAAAAGAATACGCCTGTGGATTGGCTTGAGGCCATCTCTTACATCTGGGAGTGAACGAGAAACAATGGTTGAAAGAGCGTAGGTTAAAAATCGGTTCTCAAGTTCTAACTGCAGATCAGACTCTTTCTCATTATTCATGGTGCGTTATTTTATTTATTGAGGGATGGCGTGAAAGTTTAGGTACTTTTCCCAGAGTGGTGCGTTTTACCAGAGGAATTTACTAAATGTGATTAAGTCTCTTAAGCTTAAGTGTGGTTGCAATGAGATATTTTTACTTCACCAGGCTAGTGTTTATTTCATCCTAAGCCCTATACCTAGTACCGCTTTATTCGACTTATACAATATGTAGACTCTTAAGGCAAGAAAAATCAATAAGTAACATTATGCTTCCCGGTAGAATTCGTGTGAAGCGTGAATCGGTTTTCGAGTGTGATTTAAACCTTTTTGGGAGTGAGCACATCATAAAAACACCTATTACCTTGCAAATAGGTATTTAAATTCTATATACAGTTGATGTCTTACATAATTAGCCTTCTCGCTTTGCTGGAAGTTTTTTAGGTAGTTAATTAAAGGAGTTTCATCATATGTCAGATCAAGATTTGCAGGTCAAAGTTATTGCTGAATTAAAAACGGTAATGGATCCAGATTTACACAAGGATATTGTAAACCTAGGATTTGTGAAAAATATGAATGTCGAGGGTGGTAAAGTTAAATTTCAGGTCGAATTGACCACTCCAGCCTGCCCTGTTAAAGAACAGCTAAAAACAGAATGCGAAACAAAGGTTAGTGCTATTAAAGGGGTGAAGAGTGTTGATGTGGAAATGACAGCAGAGGTTCGCGCGGCAGAGCATAGCCAGCCAATTCTGACAGACGTGAAAAATATTATCGCAGTGGCTAGCGGTAAAGGAGGGGTTGGTAAGTCTACGGTTAGCGCTAACTTAGCTATGGCTTTACAGATGAGTGGAGCTAAGGTGGGGTTGATGGATGCCGATATCTATGGCCCTAGTATTCCTCAGATGCTGGGAATTCCTATATCACCGCCTAAGGGCGGTGCTGATAACAAGTTTTATCCTCACGAACAATACGGGCTCAAAGTAGTGTCTGCGGCGTTTCTTCAGAAAGAGGGGCAGCCTCTCATGCTAAGAGGGCCGATGCTGGGAGGAATCATCCAGCAATTTTTGCAGAATGTTGAGTGGGGTGAACTTGATTATTTGGTGATTGACCTTCCTCCCGGAACAGGAGACGTTCAACTGACGCTTACACAGCGCGCACCGCTTTCTGGTGCCGTAGTTGTGACGACGCCACAGGAGGTGAGTTTGATCGACGCAGCAAAGGGAGTGCGAATGTTTGAAACCGTGAAAGTTCCTCTCTTGGGGATCGTAGAAAATATGAGCCATTTTATTTGTGATGGCTGTGATAAAAAACACTATATTTTTAAATCTGGTGGTGGTAATGCATTGGCTGAAAAATTTAAAATTCCTTTCCTGACTGAAATACCATTGACGGGTGGAGTCGTGGATGGTGGAGATAACGGTGTTCCCGTTATCATGGCAGATCCGACTTCTCCAGCAACAAAAGCCTATAAAGAATTGGCAGGGCAGGTTGCAGCACAATTGAGTATTATTCATGCCAATAAGGACAAGCCCGCAACTTCTTTTGAACTTGCATGGGAAGGTTAAGTCAATGGCTGAAGAAAAACCTACCCAGGGTACTGGTCCCGCGCCAAAAAATATAAAGCAGATTGATCCGACCAAGCTAGGGATAACTTGGACGGATGGACATGAATCAATTTATGGTGTTAGGCACCTGCGTGAGAGCTGTCCTTGTGCAAACTGCATTGACGAGTGGACAGGTGAAAAGAGGCTTGATCCAAATTCAATCCCTGACAATATTCGCCCTACTAAATTACATTCTGTAGGGCTTTACGCAATACAGTTTTCATGGACAGATGGGCATGATACGGGTCTTTATTCGCACGATTTAATGAGGAAATTGTGTCAATGTGTGGAATGTCAATAGATATGAGGCATGGTTTTGATTTTTGCCTTGTCAATTACATCAATATATTGCATGCTTCAGACAAGAGGAGCTGAAAAATGGATAATTCTCAGGTTAGATTTTCATACAAAGAAGAGTTTTGTAGTCATGAGAATGCAGTAACCCTTGATTACGATATTGGAATCGAACACTGTCCATTTTGCGGAGCCTTGGGACATTACAATGGTGATATCGATAAAATTGAATGGATCCTGCCCGAATACCTGCAAAAGCAAGAATTCAACTAGAAGCTAAGTTCTTTTTTAAAATCAACTCATACGATTACCATCAAGTTGTTAAAAAAAGATTACAGCCTTGCCCCTAGCAGGTTTTTAACTGTCTCCTTGACATCGCGAAAGCTCAACAAATTTAGGGTTGCTAAACTACATCCCCACTTTCTCTCGAACTTCATCCATTAGTTTAGCGTCGATTACGGTAATCCCTTTTTCTTTGGCGAAATTGAGCACAGTTTTCTTTGCCATATTACGTACGAAGAAAGGCACTTTTTGAATACGCTGCTTAGCTTCTTCAGTCCACTCGATATCTTCCTCGCTAGGAGCACCTTTTTTTAATTCATCTTTGCCTTCAGCTAGGGCCCCCGCCATAACACCCATGGGAGCTGCCGTTGCTTCGGCTGCCGTCCCTCCCATTTGGACGCCAAGTTTACTAACAAACTCAGTTTCAAATTTATTAGTTAGCATGGCGATGGAATGGCCGCATTTTTTGCATTTGAATTTCATTGCCAAATTTTGTTTTTCTTCTGGCATGATACCATCTACTTGTGTTTCC
>JBGTUV010000169.1:0-3279 GCA_041938985.1 Candidatus Nitromaritima sp.
TCACCTCAATCAGATAACAAACACCAACACTTCCATATTTTTTATTTAATTTGTATCTCGATTTGAACACCTCAGCCTATACCTAAAAATGCTTCCGTTTCGACCTTAACTTTTTATATGCCAAGCCGATCTTTCATTATATTTTGCAGCCAATGCAATGGGTATATTTTAAGGTGTCGAAAGGAAGGTTCCGGCACCCTCATACGTATTTATGTTAAACAAATTTTAGAACCTGAGTTTTTTAAACAATTTAAAAACTCAAAACTAAAATCAGAAATCCCTCCGCTTGAATGTTCTCAATGTAAACAGAAGCTAGGAATACCGAAGATACATGAACCTGGAAACCGCCCTGCATACCTAATGATCAAAGGGACATTCTTTAAAAAAGAATCATAGATAAGTTTTTATACTTCTTTGACAGAAACATACAAACTGTTGTTAATTGGATGCTTTTACTTTAGTTCGCATTTAAAGCAGTTTTTTTTAACTCTAATATGGAGGAAGTGTAGTCAGCCTTTTATCTTCAACCGGTCCACCTACAGTAAAGTGATATAAAGATTGATAACTCATATCTTCTATCCCAAAAATATCATGAACTGGGTCATCAAAAAAACACCCGATACCAGTACTTCGAATACCGCTGACCTCTGCCTGCAAATATAATACTTGTCCAATAGCGCCACACTCCCAAAATAACCTCGGATAAAACCAAGAACCGTATTGGGTTAAAGGTTTTTCAAAGGCACTTATCATTCCAAGACTGAAGCACCCATCTCCTGCTATATCCTGTCCACAAGAGACAGACTTTGATGCACCTAGATAGTCGCCTTGTTCAAGTAAAAATAAATCTAAATCTGCTGGACAAAAATCTGGCTTTTCCCACAAAAACTCTTTCTTAAAATTTTCCCTCAGCTCCCTTAAATATTTTTTATTTCTTACTAATAAATATAAACCGGTTGGAAGATCATTCACACGATGAACAAACAATCCTAAATGTACTTGTGGCTCCCAAGGAAAAGATTGAAATGGCGCCGGATTTAACTGCGGATTAGTTTTAATTAAAAACTGATAAAATGTCTTCCGATCGATTCTTGTTTTCCTGTCCATTGAAACAGCACTTCTTCTTTGATGGATAGCTTTTTGGAGAGGATAAGTATCGTTATCGAGAAGATCAGATAATACCTCTAACTCTCTTTCCAAGTTTAAGTGACTTTCAGTAAAGGGTTTCTCACAGCTTTTGGAAGCCTCTTGTATTCCTTCCCACTCAAGATGATCACTACTTAAAATATTCGGTATCCCATGCCAGGTTAATTTTAAAAAATCATCGGCGATGAATTGCTTATTGATATTAATTTTCGAGCACTCTTGATTAGGGATAATAGCTATTAAGCAATCCGGCACCTCTACTTCATTCTCATTCGTATGAACTAACCCAAGAATACATTCCAAATCTTTAGTTGAAAAACGGTCCACCAAGTTAGCTCGCCACCCCAAACAAGCACAGGAAAAATTGATTGCTGCCATTGCATGACCTAAGTCGTGATGACAATAACGAAACGCTCTCAGCCCATATTTCCAAGCTTCACGCCAGTAAATAGAGCTCAATCCTATAAACATCGTTTCAGCAGGCAATCCTTTCACCATTTTGGTCCAAACCTCATTTGGGAAATTAGCCCTAATTTCCAAGCTATGGCTTAAGGGAGAGTAATGGGAAATTGTAGGAGAATTTGTTAGCCCCATTATGGAACCTGAAATCAGATAAGATTCAGTTGGATGTAGGTTACCGCTTGATGGATTGACTCTTAATGCCCATTTCGTCCCCTGATAACTCTTCCACGCAGAAATGGCTAAACTGTCATAAAACAATTGTGAAATAGAATCAAAGTTCACCTGGGATGAGTCAAACAAAGAACCCTTTAGTGCTTCAGAAAAAAATGGTCTTTCTTTCGGCGGAGTTTGCCTCAAGCTAACCGTTTCTGCTCCTTCGTATTTACGGAAAGGGTCTGGCTGAGAATCCCAATCCATATACCCTGGGCCGGGTGCAAACGAATAATAACCATGTTTCGAGTTATTATGATATTGAAATATATCTTTTAGGTCACTCATTTAATAAACTTTCATTATGATAACTTGTCTCATTCTTTAATATGAATATGCCGTAATCAGATTTAAAATAATTACTACCAATTAATTTTTATAAAAATAAAATTAAAACATGCGATCAGGAGAGCTTTAATGAATTTTAGAAATTTTGGTGAAACAGGGCCCAGCGTATCAGAAATTGGTCTTGGATGTTGGCAATTAGGAGGTGATTGGGGAGACGTTGACGACTACACGGCTCAAAAAGTTTTGGAAGGCGCTGTTCAAAGTGGAATTAACTTTTACGATACTGCCGATGTATATGGCAAAGGACGATCTGAAGAACTTCTCCATAAATATTTAAAGCCAATAGCTCCGAATGCGTTTATAGCCACAAAACTTGGCCGATTCCCAGATCCTGGAAACTCTGAAAACTATACATTTGAAAATTTTCGCCGTTTTACAGAAAACTCTTTAAAACGCTTGAACATTGATGTCCTAGATTTGACCCAACTGCATTGTATTCCCACAGAATTAATGGAATCTGGAGAAGCATTTGAATGGCTTCGAGAACTTCAAAAAGAAGGAAAAATTAAAAAATTCGGAGCTAGTGTTGAATCTATTTCTGAGGCACAAACTTGTCTTAAGCAAGAAGGGTTAGCTTCTCTTCAAATCATATTTAATATATTTAGGCAAAAACCAATCACCGAATTATTTGATGATGCCAAAACTAAAGGGGTTTCATTAATCGTAAGATTACCTCTAGCCTCAGGTTTACTTGGGGGAAAACTAAATCCAAACGTTTCATTTCCAGAAAATGATCATCGAACGTTTAACAGTGATGGCCAATGCTTCAATGTTGGGGAAACTTTTGCGGGAATTCCATTTAACATAGGGTTAGACATTGTTGAAGAACTAACAAAAATGATCCCAGAGGGAATGACTCTCGCACAAATGTCGTTAAGATGGATCCTGGATTTTGACGCAGTAACTGTTGTGATACCCGGATCTAAATCGCCCCTTCAGATTCCTGATAATGCATCTGCCAGTCATTTACCAAGTCTCTCGGAGTCTCTACATGAAAAACTCAGTATTTTCTATGACGCAAAAATTGTTCAACATATTAGAGGAAAGTATTAATTAATAGTTATTCCATAGAGACACTCAAGAAACTTTCCACCAACCAAACCATCTTAAAAT
>JBGTUV010000170.1:0-3266 GCA_041938985.1 Candidatus Nitromaritima sp.
CTATAAGTGTTGGAGGACTTGGATCTTCTCCTGAAGAAGACCAGAAAACGGTTGACCTTGTCTACGAACTGGCAAGTAATGGTTTAATGCAGGAAATACAAGTTTCTATCAACACACCTCAACCTGGAACCGATTTCTATAATAGCTGTGTTGAAAAAAATCTAATTAAGACCCAAGTAACCAATGACAAATTTGATGGTAATGGTCATGTAGTGGTTGAATATCCTAATTACTGCGCTGAGGAAATCCAAAACAAACAACACGAAGCCTTAGATGCTTTTGATCGTGGAAAGGCAAAAATTGGTGCAAAAACATTCATGGATATTGCAAAAGACTCATTCAAGTCTATCCCTCAAAACTCTACTGTCCTTGTATTAAGAAGCGCAAGACTATGGATGATTCAAATTATTATCACTGCGACGAACCAATATAGAAAATCAAACGTGGACCTACTAGGGCAAAACGCGATAGTAGAAGAATTAGAATCAAACTCAGGAATTGATCGTATTTATAATTATGGTGATGGGTTTTTCTCTCTAGAAACTATCGAACCCCATTTAATGGAACAACTCAGAAGCAAAGCATACGAATACGTTCTTTTACCTATGGCCAACAATCACTTGGAAGGATACCGCAATGTTTTGGATGTCGCTCGAATCATTGAACCGAAAGTAATCCTCGGAGTTTACCCCGAGGGAAGTGTTTTCGTGATCAAAGAAAAAAAGGAAGATCCGATAGCCGCGGTGTGAGGATTTTATCTCTTAGATTTTTTAGATCATGCCGCCTGTTTAGCTTCGGAAACAGGTTGAACTGGATTATCAGGTTTAGGATTAACGATATTTCTTTTCAAAAGAATATTCACTAAATTCTTATCTCTACATGTAACGGCCATATCGATCAACCCGTCATGATCAAAATCACCCACAACAATTCCTTGGGGATGCTCATCCACAACGTGAGCAATAGGGGGCCACGTAAAGGTTCCGTCACCCCTCCCAAGGGAGACAGTTATTGAATCATCTGTTGGGTTAGACACCGCTAAATCAGCCCTACTATCCCCAGTAAAATCAGCAACTACTACAAATTTCGGGAAAGATCCGGAAGCAAAGTCTTTGAGGGTTGTGAAGGTTTTGTTTCTATTATTTCGAATTAAAGTCATTGAATGAAGAGCATTGCTTGATGAAACAAGGTCGTCATAGCCATCATTATCAACGTCTATATTTGCAAGTGTCAACGGCTGTCCACCTCCTTTAATGATATTTGAGGATTCGAAAGTGCCGTCGCCCACACCCCACAAAATCTGCACCCCAGTTTTACCCGACCCTGCTAATGCAACCGCAATATCAACAATCTTATTCTTATCATAATCACCTACAACAATCGCTGTTGGCTGTCCTTTTACTTTAATTGGTACTGGATTCTTAAAGCGTCCCTTACCCTTTCCCAAAAGAATCATTACCTTATGGTAACGCATGGTAACGGCAAGATCATTAATCCCGTCTCTATTAAAATCCCCTGATACCATGTTAATGGGAATTTTCCCTGGTCTTAAAGTTATTCCTGTCTTCTTAAAGTTCCCAAACCGAGAATTAAAATAAATATTAATAGTCTGGTCTCTATAGTTCAATACAGCAAGGTCGAGGTAACCATTATTATTAAAATCTGATGTAACAACACAAATAGGATCTTCACCTGTATTCATAATTATCTGACTTTTAAATGTCCCATCCCCATTCCCTTTAAAATAGGATAGGGTGTTGTCTCCACTGTTGGTAACCACTAAATCTATTTCCCCATCCCGATTAAAATCTTCAGAGATCATAAAAGAAGGTTCAGCGCCTGTTTCCATAACAAAATTAATAGTAAACAAACGAGGCATCTTTTTACGGATCTTACCTGAGTTAGGACAACCTACAATAGCCCAAGCCAGAACCAAAAAAAAGAAAGAGCAAATAGTTTTTTTCATTTGAGGATTAATTTTGGGAAAATTGACCGTCTCATGAGATTACCACAGCTATCAGACCGGAACAAACTAAAGGAAAAATATAAAACTTATTCCAGGCAATGCAAAATGCGAAAAGAGACGAAGGGGGCTTAGCGAAGTATAATTCGAAATAAAGACGTATCTATTGGAAAACTTTGTCGCAAAAGAATGGGTTGTGCATTTTTTCCTCACCCACAGTCGTGGCAGGACCATGCCCTGGGTATAGACGCGTATTCTCGGGCAGTGTTAATAAATTTTTAGTAATAGAATCGAACAAACCCATCCAAGAAGAGTTGGCGCGTCCCATAGAACCGGCGAAAATAGCGTCCCCTGAAAAAACGGAATGGTTTACCTTGAAAGAAATTCCTCCTGGGGTGTGACCACGGGTAGGGATAGTCGCGATTTTTAACTTGCCTAACATAATTGAATCGCCCCCCTCTATTATACGCAAGTCACGACTCCCAGAGGGACGTGGTTCTATTTTATCAACCCAGGTGGGGCATCCAAACTCTCTATCCAATTGGGCCAAACCCCCAGCATGATCCGGATGTGTATGAGTCAACAAAATCATTTTTGGTTTAACACCTAATGCGCAAGTTTTTTTTATTATTACTTCCGGATTAGCACCGGTATCTATGATCGCCGTTGCGCGAGTTTCTCGACAAATCAGCAAATAGCATTTTACTGGGTAACTGCCCATAAACACATTGAGACAAATGATATCGAAATGGCCAGGATCTGCAGTTGTCTCTTTTGGGGCCCATTTACCACCAGCAATCGCTGCCAGAGAAGGACCATGTAAATTGAGCGCGTCGGCTATCCTGAAAATAATCTTTTCCTCTGGAATCCACTCGTAATTTTCAAGGCGTGCGACATCTCCCGAGGCCATCCCCACTGCCTTTGCAAGTTCAGCCTGACTCCATCGCTTACCATTTCGAGCTTTTCCTAGTATATCACCCAACTCATCTTCCAGATCCATATCTCTTCTTCCTAGAAATAATCGATTGTACCAAATCAAATTAATTAATGACTAGCGGTCAAAATTCACAAAGATTTTTTTCTATCAATTGAGAGCATGATCAACAAATAAATCTAAGAAACTTTCTGTTTTTAGAAACCATTTGGTAAAAACGCTCGGCAACTAAAGCAAAACCAGGAGTATTTTCATACATCCATAGGGGCCAGGTTCTCCCAGGAACACAGGCTAGAATTCTAAAAATTGCTTCTGCCCCTTTAAACACATTTTCCTTTAGATCAATCCAATGAATCGAACGTTGACAAT
>JBGTUV010000171.1:0-3236 GCA_041938985.1 Candidatus Nitromaritima sp.
ATTATCTGTAACCACTGAAAGCTCACCTCAACAAAGCAAATTGACCTTCATAAAGGAGACAAAGAAAAACCACTAAAATCTCTCTAACTAAGCTTGGAAATAACTGGGGGGTTGAAATAAATCAAAATTTTCATTGTTTATTAATCGTTTTTTCAATTTAGCACATATTTTATGTTATTTTAACCGGAATTCGAGGACAGGAAAAGCATGCAACCCTTCAAAGTCAACGCGTCATTCAAACCTGCTGGAGACCAGCCAGCAGCCATCTCAAACCTAAAAAAATCCATTATTTCGGGCTCTCCCCACCAAACTCTTCTTGGTGTCACCGGGTCAGGAAAAACCTTTACTCTTGCCAAGGTAATCGAAGAAGTACAAAAACCTACATTAGTTCTTGCCCATAATAAAACTCTTGCAGCCCAACTTTACGGAGAGTTCTTGGATTTTTTTCCTGATAATGCAGTGGGCTATTTTGTAAGCTATTATGATTACTACCAGCCAGAAGCCTACCTTCCAAAAACTGATACTTTTATTGAGAAAGATGCGTCGATTAATGATGAGATTGACAAACTACGTCATGCAGCAACACGTGCCTTGTTTGAACGGCGAGATGTTATTATCATCGCCAGTGTTTCCTGCATATATGGGCTAGGTTCACCCGAAGCGTATCATGGAATGTTGCTGTTTATCGAAACAGGAATGCAGGTAGAACGGGAACATGTCCTACAAAAGCTAGTTCACATACAATACAAAAGAAATGATTTGGATTTTCAACGAGGAACATTTCGTGTCCGAGGTGATACCGTAGACATTGTTCCTGTTTATGAGCGGAACGAAGCGATACGCATAGAATTTTTTGGAGATGCTATCGAACGTATCAGCGCGTTCGACCCTTTGACTCAAAAACATATTCGCGAAATTGACAGAATAGGGATCTACCCCGCTAGTCATTATGTCACACCAAAAGAAACTCTCGACCGCGCCATTCAATCTATCCGCGAGGAATTACTTGAGCGGGTTGCTTTTTTTGAAAGTCAAAATCTACTAATAGAAGCACAACGGATCGAACAACGAACCATGTTTGATCTCGAAATGATAAAAGAAGTAGGTTACTGTCAAGGAATCGAAAACTACTCACGTCATCTCACAAATAGATTGGAAAACGAGCCACCACCGACACTCTTAGATTACTTCCCAAGTGATTCTCTCTTTATGATTGATGAAAGCCATGCCACTATCCCTCAATTAAATGGAATGTACAAAGGGGATAGGTCTCGCAAGGAAAAGCTAATTCGATACGGATTCCGACTACCATCAGCTTTTGATAACCGACCATTGAAATTTAATGAGTTTGAAAAGCACGCTAAACAAATTGTATACGTGTCCGCGACTCCAGCCCAATATGAAATTGAAAAATCAAAAGAGGATATAATTGAACTCCTAGTTCGACCCACTGGATTAATAGATCCAGTCGTAGAAATTCAACCAATAAAAGAGCAAGTCGATGACTTGTTCAAAGAAATCAAAATACGCGCTCAAAAAAACCAACGTACTCTGGTCACAACATTAACAAAACGTTTTTCCGAAGATCTAACAGAGCATTTCACTGAGCTTGGGCTTAAGGTAAAGTACTTACACTCAGACATCGAAACCCTCGAACGAAGTCACATTATTAGAGAGTTACGCTTGGGAGAATTCGACGCCCTAATAGGAATTAACCTACTCCGAGAAGGATTAGACATTCCAGAAGTATCTCTTGTCGCCATCCTTGACGCAGACAAGGAAGGTTTTCTTCGATCAACGACCTCGTTGATTCAAACCTCTGGGCGTGCCTCACGAAACATCGAAGGAAAAGTCATTTTTTACGCAGACACTGTTACTCAGTCAATGCAAAAAGCAATAGATGAAATGAACCGGCGCAGAACTATTCAAACAGAGTATAACGTTACTCATCAAATTATTCCCGAGTCTATCAGGAAGTCAATTCAAGAAACTCTAGTCAAACAAGAAAAAAATACCTTAACAACCCAAGCAGAAGGCGAGGAAGACGAGCTAGTTTTAATGGAGGACGCGCCCAAACTAATTAAAAGTCTAGAAAAGAAAATGCATCTTGCCGCAAAAAGTCTAGAATTCGAAAAAGCAGCTTTATTAAGAGATCGGGTAAAAAAACTAAGAGAAAAGGACCTATCTATTATTTCCTAAGTGTGATTTTTAGTTTAATACATAGACTTTTTTTAAAATTCCTATAGCTGTATCAAAGATATTCAAACTATAATGAGAAAATTTTTAATAAAAATATTAGTCAATTTAAAGTCAGACCAGATCGATTAGTTTCCGACGGTGGATAGTGAGTAAAGTAAGTCTCTAGAATTTTTCTAGCAATCGGGGCAGCTGTCGTACCTCCATGGCCACCATGCTCAATAATAACCGATACCGCGACCTCAGGTTTCTCATACGGAGCAAAGGCAACAAACCAAGCGTGATCGCGAAATGAATAAGGAATTTCTTCTTCTGGATCAATTTCATCAGAAGCTTTCATTCCCACAACCTGAGCTGTCCCTGTTTTTCCAGAAACTATAATATTCTTAAGCCTAGCTCGGTGTCCCGTGCCGTGAGCTTCATGAACAACTCCCCGAAGTCCTTCTTTAAGATGTTTTAATACCTCAGGATCAATTCCGATATTACGACTAACTACAGGGAAAAACTCCTGTATTAACTTACCATCGGAGTCTTCAATTTTTTTTACCAAATAGGGACGAACTAAAATACCACCACTTGCAATGGTTGAAATCATCCTTGCGCTTTGCAGAGGTGTAACAAGGTTATACCCTTGACCTATGGAAGCAGAGATGGTTTCTCCGGGAAACCAAGGCTCATTCTTGAATCTTTTCTTCCACTGCCTAGACGGAACCAATCCCGGTTTCTCTCCTTGTAACTCAATTCCCGTAAGCTCTCCTAAACCAAGTTTGTTAGCATATTTTGCTAATGTTGTTATGGAATCTTTTTCTGGGAGTTTTAATAAAAGATTTCGTGCTGTTAATGTTGGAAATCCAATAAGAAAAGATATTCTATCCATTCAAGAACCATCAAAGCGTTTGATTGGTAGAAAAGGCCCAATAAGATTGCTCGTGTTAGGAGGGAGCTTGGGTGCACTAATTCTAAATCAGAAACTTCCCAAAATATTGGCCTCTATGTCAAAAATCACTGATCTAGAAGTTATCCATCAAGCAGGGGAAAAA
>JBGTUV010000172.1:0-3217 GCA_041938985.1 Candidatus Nitromaritima sp.
TTTTTCAATGTTTACTCTGTTACTAGAAACCATTAACATTGAAATGGTTAAGGCCTTGTGTAGTGTAAGCATAGAGCAAAATAAGGGCGCTACTGATGAAGGCGCGCCAGCTGAAAAAACACAGACACCACAGCCCAGCCCCCAACAAGCAAAGCCCAACCGAAAGCCAAGTGATGCACAACAACCAAAAAGGACTAAAAAGATCGGAAGAAATGAGCCTTGTCCTTGTGGTTCTGGAAAAAAATATAAAAAATGCTGTGCTAATAAATTGAACTAATTGGATTGTTGAGGCAAATGCTTTAATGAATCTATTTCACTAAACTGAAAGTTGTATTGTTGAATAGGAAACTTTAAATGGCCAACAAGGAAAGAAAAGTTAAAAAGGTGCAAGCTAGGCATATTTTGGTTGGGAGCAAAGAATTAGCTGATGAAATAAAAAAGAAGATCGATGATGGTGAGGAATTTTCTAAGTTAGCTGAGGAGTTTAGCGAGTGCCCATCGAAGAAAAGAGGGGGAGACCTTGGCTGGTTTGGCAAGGGGGCGATGGTACGCCCGTTTGAAGTAGCTGCTTTCTCGGCTGATGAGGGAGAAGTCGTTGGGCCGGTGAAGACAGAATTTGGATATCATGTTATTTATGTATATGAGGTGCAGGATGATATCGATCCTGATGCCGGCCCTCCCACAGGTGACGAGGATGCAGATGAAGATACCTTACGTCTCGTTGCAGAGAACTATGCTCATGAGTTTATGATGCTTGGTTATTCAAGTAAAAAAGTTCTCAGCTTATTTACCAGCCCTCATTTTAAGTCAGCTAATGCGGTTTATAATATACTTGGCCTTGATGAGACGAACAAAATTATTGCCCAGGTGTTTGGACAGGAAGTAGTGGAGATAAAGGACAGCACGGAAAATCCATCAGAAGGATCAGTTCAAGAGGATAGCGGAAAATAAAATAACTAGAAGCTAATACAAATGAAGAAATGAGCACAGCAAGGAGAGGGTGTTATTTTCACTCCCCAGCGTTTCTTTTTGTTAATTAAAAGAGTCTAGTTGATTTGGTTTTATAAGACTACCGTACTAACATTTAAAACTCCTTCAACTTCGCGTAGCTCCCGTATCGTTTCACTATTGGGTTGTGAATCAATATTGATAACAGCCACTGCTTTATCCCCTTCTTTAATTCGACCTAAATGGAATCCGGCAATATTAATGTTGTTGGTTCCTAAAACACTTCCGAGTTTTCCTATAACTCCCGGAACGTCCATATTGGTAAGTACAAGCATGTGTTTTGAAAGCACAGCCTCAAAATGAAACTCATTGAATTGGACAACTCTGGAGTCTCCTTTTCCAAAGACAGAACCGGTTACGCTGCGCTTCCCTTCACTGGTTTTTGCGGTAACTGTTATGGTACTTGTGTACTCGTGTACCTCAGTGCTTTTCGATTCTTTGACTTCGATTCCTCGATCTTTTGCAATAAACGGGGCATTGACCATATTGATGCCTTCAATATTGCGTGTGAGAAGACCTTTTAAGACAGATATCGTAATAGGATCCATTCTCTGCTCGGCGACTTCCCCATTGTATTGAACTTCCACACCAGTTAGAGGTTCATCTAAAAGTTGGGAAATAAAAATTCCCAGGTCCTCGCCTAGCTTCAAATAGGGTTGAATTTTGCTCAGGGTATCGGCATCAATTGATGGCATATTGACCGCGTTACGGATATTCCCATGTTTAAGGAAATCAACAATCTGATCGGCAACTGCGATTGCAACTTTTTCCTGGGCTTCTTCGGTTGATGCGCCTAGGTGGGGGGTACAGATAATTTCATCGAGGGTTAATAGTGGGCTATCCGGAGATAATGGCTCCTTTGCATATACGTCAAGGGCAGCTTGCGCTACTTGTTTTGATTTGATCGCCTCGATAAGTGCATCGTCATCAATGAGGTTACCACGGGCGCAGTTAACTATTCGAATTCCAGGCTTAGCCATACTAAACTCTTTAGTGCTTAGTAAGGGTTTCCCATCAAGTGATGGGGTGTGCAAGGAGAGGTAGTCCGATTGTTTCAAAAGATCAGGAAGGTCAACGACTTCTACACCAATTTTTTCTGCATGTTCTTGGGATATAAAAGGATCGTGAACCAAAATTTTCATATGAAATCCTTTTGCACGTTCAGCAACGATAGTTCCAATTCTACCCAGACCGACAATTCCTAAAGTTTTACAATGAAGCTCTTTGCCCATGAATTTTTTTGGAGCCCAAGTTTTTTGATCTTTGAGCATAGAGCGCGCTTGTGGAATATTGCGTGACATGGATAGCATGAGTGCCATTGTATGCTCTGCGGTGGTGATAACATTGCCCTCAGGGGTGTTCATCACAATGATTCCTTTTTTTCCTGCGGCGGCCACATCAATATTGTCAACGCCGATACCGGCTCGCCCTATAACCTTAAGGTTTGTGGCTGCTTCAATCACTTCAGGGGTGACCTTGGTTGCGCTGCGGACGATTAGTCCCTCATAAGAAGAAATTATCTTTATCAGTTCTTCTTTGGGTAAACCTACGTTGACGTCGACATCAATGCCGGACTCTTGTTTGAGTATATCGACTCCCAAGCTTGAAAGATTATCTGCTACAAGAACTTTCATTCCATAACTCCCGTTATTTTGATATTTTTCATAAAGATAATTACGTTGGACTGTTTTATAAAAAAATAGACTTTAACTGTGTTTAAAATCAATAACCCTCAAGGAGAATTTCTTGTGCGGCGGCGACCCCTTTCCCCAAAACCACATCGTGGCCCATTTTTTTTAGTGCCATTTCTAATGCTGAAATAGCAATGATGATATCGAAACTGTCTATGTAACCCAGGTGGGCGATTCGCACTATTTTCCCTTTCCATTGGTCCTGCCCGCCGGCAAGGGTTACACCCATATCATCACGAATAAACTTAAACAGCTTACCACCGTCTATCTCTTCCGGAAGAAAGATTCCTGTGGAACTGTCAGCAGGCGAATCTGGTGCAACTATTTGAAGCCCTAGCCCCTTTGCTGCAGCTCTAGTTGCTCTTGCCAACCTATCGTGACGACGGTATACAGACTCTAATCCTTCCTCTTTCATATCTAGGAGGACGCGGCGAAGGCCAATTACAAGTGATACGGCAGGCGTATAAGCTGAAGTATCATTGGCTAGATTTTTTCGTTCTTTCTTAAAATCAAAATAG